>JBEKNX010000023.1:0-20817 GCA_049522375.1 Acidimicrobiales bacterium
CTCCCAGGCCCGCCAGCTGCTCCCCCTGACCGGCGCCCTGGTACGCAAGAGCGTGTGGATCATCGGGGGCGACGGCTGGGCGTACGACATCGGCTACGGCGGCCTGGACCACGTGCTGGCCTCGGGCCGTAACGTCAACGTCCTGGTCCTCGACACCGAGGTTTACTCGAACACCGGCGGTCAGGCTTCCAAGGCGACACAACGAGGGGCCATGGCCAAGTTCGCCGCGGCCGGCAAGGAGTCGGCCAAGAAGGACCTGGGAGCGGTGGCACGGGCCTACGGCAACGTGTACGTCGCCCAGATTTCCATGGGCGCCAACGACCTGCAGGCCACCAAGGCGTTGAGCGAGGCGGAGGCGTACCCGGGCCCGTCGCTGGTGATCGCCTATTCCACCTGCATCGCCCATGGCATCGACATGTCGAAGTCGATGAGCCACCAAAAAGATGCCGTCCAGTCGGGTTACTGGCCCCTGTACCGGTTCCATCCATCCGAGGCGGAGGCCGGCCACCCGTTCAAGCTCGACTCCAAGGCGCCGACGGTGAAGCTGGCCGACTTCACCGCCACCGAGGCCCGGTACGCCACGTTGGCCCGTACCAACCCCCTCCAAGCCGCTCGCCTGGGCGCCCTGGCCCAAGCGGATGTCACCGAGCGGTGGAGGTACTACGAACAGCTGGCCGCCATGCAGCGGACCGTTCCCTGGGCGGGCTCGGACGTCGAGCCCGAGGTCGCGTCCGATGCCGGGTACCGCTACGACGAGGAGGTCAAGTAAATGGCTGGACCGGGTTCAGTAGACCTGACGACGACCTATTTGGGCTTGCGGCTGTCGTCGCCGATCGTGGCCTCGGCCGGACCGGTCACACGGGAGCTCGACGGGGCCAAGGCCCTGGCCGACGCCGGTGTGGGGGCTATCGTGCTCCCCTCGCTGTTCGAAGAGGAGATAATCGCTGAGGAAGTCGGGCTGTCGTTCGCTCTGGAGGCCGGCAGTGAGCACTTCGCCGAGGCGCTCGACTACTTCCCCGACACCCCCACCTTCACCACCACCGCGGACCGGTACTTGGAGTCGCTCGAAAAAACCAAAAAGGCCGTCGACGTACCCGTGATCGCCAGCCTTAACGCCTCGTCCATCGGCGGCTGGTCCCGGTACGCCAAGCTCCTGGCCGACGCCGGGGCCGATGCCCTCGAGCTCAACGTGTACCGGGTCGCCACCGACCCGGCGCTCAACGCCGCGCAGGTCGAGCAGGTGGACCTGGCCCTGGTGAGCAACGTATGCGCCGGCGTGCCGCTGCCGGTGGCCGTCAAGCTGTCGCCGTACTACTCCGCCATGGCCAGCTTCGCCGCCCGGGTACTGGCCGCCGGGGCCGCCGGCCTGGTCCTGTTCAACCGCTTCTACCAGCCCGACCTGGACCTGGAGACAATGGACGTGGTGCCCAGGGTGGAGCTGTCCCGCAGCTGGGAGCTCCGCCTGCCCCTGCGCTGGATCGCCATATTGCGCCCCCAGCTGGGAGCCGGCCCGTCGTTGGCGGCGACCTCGGGGGTCCACACCGGGACCGACGTCGTAAAGGCGCTGGCCGTCGGGGCCGACGTGGCCATGATGACCTCGGCCATCCTTCGGTCGGGGCCGGCCCACGTCATTTCGGTCGAGTCCGAGCTGCGCTCCTGGCTGGCCGATCACGACTACACCTCGGCGTCGGAGCTGCGCGGCTCGGTTTCCCAGGCGACATCGGGGGACGCCGGGGCGTTCGAGCGCGCCAACTACCTCAAGACGTTGCACTCCTGGACGACCGTCGACCTTCACCCGGTCCCGGGACTGGAGCTCGGTTAGCGGCGACGGCCGCTCCCCGGAGCCGGCACAAAAGCCCGGGTGGTCCGGCGGGCCCGGGAGGTAGCGTTGGCTATGACATCGCTTTTGGAGCTCGGCCAACGGGCCAAGCAGGCCAGCCTGGCTCTGGCGCTGGCTTCGTCGCGGACCAAGGACGCCGGTCTCAACGCCGCCGCTGACCTTCTCGTCGAGCGATCGGAGGAGATCTTGCGAGCCAATGCCTCCGACGTGGGACGAGCCGGGGCGGGGGGCGTCTCCCCTGCTGTCATCGACAGGCTCCGCTTGTCCGCAGCCCGGGTCGCCGCCATGGCCGGGGGCCTGCGCCAGGTAGCCGGTCTGGCCGACCCGGTCGGCGAGGTGGTCGAGGGTTGGGTACGCCCCAACGGCCTGCGCATCGAGAAGGTGAGGGTGCCCCTCGGCGTCGTCGCCATCATCTACGAGAACCGGCCCAACGTCACCAGCGACGCCGCCGGCCTGTGCCTGAAGTCCGGCAATGCCGCCTTCCTGCGCGGGAGCTCTGCCGCCCTGGCCTCCAACCAGGCGGTGGCAGCGGCATTGAGGGAGGGCTTCGCCCGCGCCGGCCTCCCCGAAGATTGCCTCGTACTGGTAGAGGACACGAGCTACGAGTCGGCCCGGGAGTTCATGCGCTTGCGGGGGGCCATCGACTGCCTCATCCCCCGGGGCGGGCCCTCCCTCATCCAGGCCGTGCTCGAGAACGCCACCGTGCCCTATGTGATCGACGGGGACGGCAATTGCCACCTGTACGTCGACGCCTCGGCTGACCTCGACATGGCCCTGGCGCTGCTGGTCAATGGCAAGACCCAGCGCCCGAGCGTGTGCAACGCCACCGAGTCGCTGGTCGTGCACCGCGACGTCGCCTCCAAGTTCCTCCCGGCAGCGGCGGCGGCCCTACCGGGCGTCCGCCTCGTGGGCGACGAAACGGCCCGGGACCTGGTGCCCACGATGGTGCTTGCCACCGAGGAGGACTGGGGAAAGGAGTACCTGGACCTGGTGCTCAGCGTCCGTGTGGTGGAGGACCTGGACGCGGCCATTGCGCATGTCCAGCGCTACAGCTCCGGTCATACCGAGGCCATCGTCACCTCTGACCTCGTGGCCGCTCAGCGTTTCACACGGGAGGTCGACGCCGCCGCCGTCATGGTGAACGCGTCCACCCGCTTCACCGACGGCGAGCAGTTCGGCTTCGGGGCCGAGATCGGGATAAGTACTCAGAAACTGCACGCCCGAGGGCCGATGGGCCTGCGCGAGCTCACCACGACGAAGTACATCGTCACGGGTAACGGCCAGGTCAGAGCTTGACGCCAGGACACAACCAGGTCCCAGGTCATAGGCCGACCCCAGGTCCTAACTCGACCCCAGGTCCTAACCCGATGGACGGCAGGTTCGCCAGTCCCCAGGCCGTCAACGAGTCGCTGCGGGCCGTGGGCTACCTGGCCGACGAGGGCATCGCCGCCGTGGTTTACCTTGGCGACCGCCTGGGCAAGCCCGTCCTGGTCGAAGGCCCGGCGGGCACCGGCAAGACCCAGCTCGCCAAGTCGGTGGCCGAAATGACCGGGGCCAGGCTCATACGGCTCCAGTGCTACGAGGGCCTCGACGAGTCGAAGGCCTTGTACGAATGGAACTACAAGAAACAGCTCCTGCGCATACAGGCCGAACAGGTGACCAAACAGGGAGAGACCTGGGAGGAGCTGGAAGAAGACATCTTTTCCGAGCCGTTCTTGATGCCACGGCCGTTGCTGGAAGCGATCCGGGCCACCGAACCGGTGGTGCTGCTCATAGACGAGGTGGACCGCGTCGAGGTCGAAACCGAAGCCCTTCTCTTGGAAGTCCTCTCGGACTACCAGGTCTCGGTGCCGGAGATGGGCACAGTGAAAGCGAAGCAGATCCCGTTGGTTTTCCTCACTTCCAACAACACTCGCGAGTTGTCCGAGGCTTTGAAGCGTCGCTGCCTTTTCCTCCATCTCGATTACCCGTCGCCGGAGAGGGAGCGGGAGATCGTCCTTACCAAAGTGGCCGGGATCGAATCGTCCTTGGCCGACCAGGTGGTGCGCACGGTCCAGCTCATCCGTTCGCTGGAGCTCAAAAAAGCACCATCGGTGTCGGAAACTCTCGACTGGGCTCGCACGCTGGTGCTGCTCGGGGTTTCGCACCTCGACGCAGCCACCGCCCGGGAGACGCTGCACGTGCTGTTGAAACACCGCTCCGACATCGAGCGGGCTACCAAGGAGCTGGTGGCCTCGCCGCGATGAGCGCGCCCGGGAAAGGTGCGGATTTGACCTCCACGGCGCCCCCCGACGGGGGCACAGAGGCAGTCCTGGCCGCCGGGCTACTGGACAGGTTCGCCGGCTTCGTGGCCGAACTGCGAACGGCGGGCATACCCGTCAGCACCACCGAAGTGGTCGACGCCATGGAGGCTTTGCGACATCTTCCCCTCGAGGACCGCACCGCCCTGAAGCTCGGTTTGGCGGCCGCCCTGGTGAAGCAGGACGGCCACTGGCGGATGTTCGACACGATGTTCGAGCTGTACTTCTCGCTGCACTACCGGGGCGGGGAGGCGCTGGTCGACGGCCTGAGCGGTCCGGGGACAGGGGCAGGGACCGAGGACCTCACCGCCAGCGAACTGGCCGAGCTGGCCTATGAGGCGCTGATGGGCGGTGATCCCGAGATGATGGCAGCTTTGGCCCGGGGCGCCGTCGACCGGTTCGCGGGCATGGAGGCGGGACGGCCGGTGGGGGGCAGCTACTACGTGTTCAAGACACTGCGCCAGCTTCAAGCCGATCAGCTCCTCGACCAGATGGTGCGGTCGGCAGAGGAGGTGGGCGGCCTGGACGGGCTCCTGCTCGCCAATGACTACCGTCGCCGTTTGGAAGGCCTGCGCGAACACGTCGAAGCCGAGGTCCGCCAAAGGCTGGTCGCCGACCGGGGCGCCGAAGCCGTGGCCCGGACGCTCCGGCGGCCTTTGCCCGAAGACGTCGATTTCATGCACCTGGACCGGGACGAGCTGGCCGCCCTTCAGCGCAGCCTCCAGCCCTTGGCCCGCAAGCTCGCCGTGCACTTGGCCCGCAAACGCCGGCAACGCCGCAGGGGCCGCCTGGACTTCCGGGCCACCATGCGCCGCTCCCTGTCGAACGGTGGCGCCCCAGCCGAGCCCGTTTTCAAGTCCCCCCACCCGTCCAAGCCCGAACTGTGGGCCCTGGCCGACATATCAGGCTCCGTGGCGGCTTTCGCCCGCTTCACCCTGCAGCTGGTCTACGCCCTGTCGTCGCAGTTTTCGCGCACCCGCGCCTGGGCTTTCATCGACGGCATCGACGAGGTGACCGACCTCCTGAAGGGGTCCGACGAAATCACCCAGGCGGTGCACAACATAAACACTCAGGCCGACGTGATCTGGACCGAAGGCCACTCCGACTACGGCCACGCCCTGACCGACTTCGTGGCGCGCTGGGGCCGGGAGGTCACCGGCCGCACCACGGTCCTGGTCCTGGGCGATGCCCGCAACAACTATCACCCCGTCCACCCGTTCGCCATGGCCGAGATCGCCCGGCGCGCCCACAACGTCTGGTGGCTCAACCCCGAGCCCCGAGCCTATTGGGACACAGGCGACTCGGTGCTGGCGCAGTACGGCGCTCACTGCACCGGCGTGTGGGAATGCCGCAACCTCCGCCAGTTGCGCCACTTCGTCGAGCAACTCCCCTGACAGCTTGCCTAACACCTGACCGGGGGGGAGGGTGAGGGCGCTACCCTGGACGTGACGCCCACACAGGAGGCCCCCGCCCGATGGTCCTGCTCAGCCGTGAGTTCATAGCGGTACCCGACGACAAGAAAAACCAGATCGTTTTCAAGTGGCCCGACCTGAGGATCAGGAAGTTCACCCGGGCGATCGTCAATGCGGACGAGCTGGCTCTGTTCATCAACACCGGCCAGGTCGTCGGCACGATGGGCCCGGGGCGGCACCAGATCGACGCTCAGGAGCTGCCTTTCCTGGGCGCGTTCATCGACGTGGCCACGGGAGGCAACGCCTACAGAGCGGAGCTGTACTTCGTAGGGACCCGTGAGTACCCCGGGTTCACCTTCGGCGGGCGTATCGACGACGTCCAGGACCCCCAGACGGGGATGATCGTCACCCTGCGGGTCTTCGGCGACTACTCGCTCCAGGTAAAGGACCCTGCCGCTCTCATCACCAACCTCGTCGGGACCGTCGATGTCACCAATAACGAGCGCGTGGCGGGCTGGGTCAGCGACCAGCTCCTCAAGGTCATGCGCACCGAAGTGACGACCCAGATAGTTCGCAACGGGTGGCCGATCCTGGGCCTCTCCGCCTATACGCCGGACCTGGAGAAGGCGTGCATACTGGCCGCCAACAACCAGCTCGTGACCTACGGCGTGGCCCTGGTGCGCATGGGCAACTTCGACGTCAACTTGAGCGAGGCCGACGAGGCCCAGCTGAAGAACCTGGCCAAGGACACCGCCTACAGCCGCCTGGCCGGAGGCTTCAACCGTTACGCAGCGGGCGAGATGGCTCTCGGCGCTGGCCAGGGGATGGCCAAGGGTGGTGGCGGGGACAGCGGGGCTTTCATGGCTGTCGGCCTCGGGCTGGGCGGCCAGCTAGCCGGAGGTGGAGGTGGCCCGGGCGTCGGAGGCGAACCCGGGCCGGTGCCCCCGCCTGCCCCCGGGTTTGCCGGAGGCGGGGCCGGCTTTGCCGGGCCCCCCGGCGCGCCAGGGGCGCAAGCCCCGGCTCCGCCGGCCACGGTCACCTGCCCCAGCTGCAATTCGGCGCAAGCCGCGGGCACCAAGTTCTGTTCGTCTTGCGGCGCCGCGCTACCTCCGCCGGCCGGCCACTGCAGCGGTTGCGGTGCGGACAACGTCCCGGCGGCCCGTTTTTGCGCTCAGTGCGGCCAACCTCTAGGCCCACAGCCGGTGCACTGCCCATCATGCGGTGCTGAGGCCGGCCCCGGCCAGCGCTTCTGCGCCAGCTGCGGCACCGCCATCGCACCTGCGGCCACGGCCGCAGCCCCGTCGCCGCCGGCCGCGCCCGCGGGCGCCGCCCCGGGAGGCGAGCCCCAAGCATGACGGCCCCAAGCATGACGGCCCCAAGCATGACGGCCCCAAGCATGACGGCCCCAAGCATGACGGCCCCAAGCATGACGACCAGGTAAGGAGGCTCTTCATTTTTTACGGTGGCGGTGGCGCCCTGGGGTTTTTCATCTTCGCGATGTTGATCATGGTGGTGTTCCGGTCCATGGCCCGAGGGGGCTGGGGCCGAGGCCCGTGGGGCGGTGGCGGTGGTGGTGGCCCGTGGGGCCGTGGCGGCGGCGGCCCCTGGGGCCGTGGCGGTGGAGGCCCGTGGGGCTCGTCGGGCGGTCAGGGGTACCCGGGCCCGGGGCCCAGCGGTGGGACGGCGGGCGGGACCGGACCGGCTGCGGGCGGGGACTCGGGCTGGACAGCCGGCGGCGGCCCGGCCGAAGGCGGTTGGACCGCCGGAGGCGGGCCGGCCAGTGGTAGTCCGGCCGAAGGCGGTTGGACCGCCGGGGGCAGCCCGGCCAGTGGTAGTCCGGCTGGAGGGGGCTGGACAGCCAGCGGCGGCGCCACCGCTGGAGGTGGCCCTGCCGGAGGTGGTTGGACCAGCAGCGGCGGCACCGGCGATGGCGCCATCCCGGCCGGGCGCGGCCGGGGGGCGGGCGGGCACCTGTCCGGCGGCAACAGCACCGCGATGCCAGGGGACGTCAACCAGCAGGATTGGATGCACGACACCCGGCCGGCGGCCGAGAGCATTGCCGGCGAGCTGTTCCCGGAGCGCCACGCCCGGGCCATGCAGGCCGCCAGCCCGGTCGACGTGGGCCTGGCGGCCATTCAAGCGCACGACCCCGGCTTCGAGCTGGAGCAGTTCACCCAGCAGGTCCAGCGGGTCTTCTTCATGGTCCAGCAGGCATGGAGCGAGCGCAAGCCGGAGACGAGCCGTCAGGTCATGGCTGATGGGCTCTGGCAGGAGCAGCGCGATCAGATCCAGGGCTATGTGGACCGGCACCGGCGGAACATGCTCGACTATCTGGCCGTCTCCAACATCTGGCCGGTGGCGGCGCACTCAGACTCCCGCTTCGACACCATCACGGTGCGGATCGTCGCCGCTTGTACCGACTACGACGTCGACGACCAAACCGGTCGCGTGGTGCGAGGCGACCGCCAGATCCAGCAATGGGAGGAAGACTGGACCTTCCAGCGCTCTTCCCAGGCGCAAACCAAGACCGGCGGGACCACCCTGGGCTCCAAGTGCCCCAACTGCGGGGCTCCGCTCGATGTCGACCTGGCGGGGGCCTGCCGTTACTGCAAGGCCCTCATCATGTCCGGCGACTACGACTGGGTGCTGGCGCGGATTTCTCAGGTGGGCTAGCCGGCAGGGGCCAAGGGTGGCGGTCCTGGCGGCACCAGGCCCGTTTCCTGCTCCTCGCCCAGGAGCGCCCAGTCAAGCATCTCCCGGTAGACGGACAGGATTTCGAAGCCGTACGCGGGGTTCGTCGCCCATACACCGGCCAAGGACATCCAGGTCGGGCAGCAGCCGTTGACGCCCCCGGCTCCGATGCTGCTGAGGGACGGTACCGGAGGCAGCCCGGCGTACTGGCTCAAGAGCGCTTCCTGGGCGACTATCCCGTCCATGGGGGAGGCGAAGCTCCAACCGTGCTTGCACTTGTCGCACGCGCCGATGCCGGCGAAGTTGTTGTTCTTCGGCGTGAGCTGGCCCCCGGCGGGGAAGGAGAAGTAGCCCGTCTCGACCACCGACTGGGCGAAGGCCAGGTCTGCCCGCACCCCGGTCAGGCGCCCGGCCTCCACATAGTCGGCGACGAGCCGGGTCATCGGCACCATCGCGTTCGCCTGCGCCCCCGTCGATGCGAACCAACCCTCGATCTGCCCCGCCGACAGGACAGGGGGCCCCAGGATGCTCGGGCCGGAGGCGGCCACCCCGGAGAGGGCGGCCTGCCTGATCAAAGCGAGGACTCCTGGAGCCGCCGACTGCGCCTGTACCGGAACGGTGGTCGTAGTCGGCGTGGTGGTAGTGGTGGTGGTCGTCGTCGGGCTGGTCGTCGTGGCTGTGCTGGCGTTGGCGCTCGCCCCTGTGCCCTCAATGGTGGAGCCCGTCGCGGTGAGAACCGGCCTGGTGGCCAGGGCCAGGGCCGCCAGCCTTTCCGCCTTGACCTGGAGCGCCACCCGGCCTTCGAGCGCCGTCAGGGCGGCCACGGGTCGCGCCGGTGCCTTGCCAGGGACCAGGACCCACTGGCGAGCCAAGCTCAATGCCTTTCGCGACGCCGCCAACTGGGCCATCGCCGTTCCGAGCTGGGCTGTTTTGTGGGCGACGGCGGTCTTCGCCACGGCCACGACCACCCGAGCCTGGTTGACCCGCCTTATGCTCAGCGCCAGTTCGTTCTTGGCGATTTGCACGCCGGTGGCAGTATCGGTAGCGGCTACGTCGCCGAGCTCGGCCTGGTCGACCTCGCGCTCCTGGCTGGCCAAGTCGAGGTTGTCGCGTACGGCGATGCCGGTGTACTCGGCGATGCCCAGCTCGCAGAGAGCCTCGTCGTACAGGTTGACGGTCGCCTTAGCGGCTGCCCTGACCGCTACAGCGCGAACCTCCTTGGCTTTGGCCGCCCCCCATTCCCGGACAGAACGGCCGTAGGCGCGATCAGCGGTCTTAGCCTCACCACGGGCCACCGTCAAGTAGACCCGGGCGTCGCTATAGGCACCGAGGCTGGTGATCTGCCGTTCGGCGGCGACGACCGCGGCTACTACGGCGGCCGAAGCGGGCGGCGGGCCCGCCGGTGGCGTCCAGCCATGGACGACGATGGCGCCGGCGCGGCCCGGTCGAACAGAAATAGCCGCGCCGAGCAGACCGGCGATCAGCAGCATGGTCGTGGCGACCAGGACCACGGGGCGCGCCCGACCGTGACGCGGCCAATAGCCACCAGAGGCGTAGCGGTCTGTCATAACTAGGCCGTAGGCGAGCAGTCCCCCCCGTCGCGCCCAGTCGGGCGCGCCAGCGCTTTCGGTACCTAGGGGGCACCGCTCGCTCTATTCAGTTAATCGGCACATTACGGCCTGGACCGTAGAGCCTGTTGTCGCCCTGGCCAGAATGTGTTGTCGGTTGTCGCCGAGGGGCACAGGGGGACGAGGAACGGCTGGGCCGCCGGTACGGGCCGCGGGTGCCCCGGTGTCAGCCCCCTTCGACGCCTTCCTGGTCGAACTCGTCGAAATGGTCGCGGGCGAACTCGTCGTGAAGGCCGCACTCGGTCTTGGCCTGGCCTACCCAGCGACCGGAGCGGGGGCCATCACCGGGCTTGACCGGCCGCGTGCAGGGCCAGCAACCGATGGACGGGTAGCCCTTGAGCAGCAAGGGGTTAACGGGGACGTCGTGGTCAGCTATGTAACCCTGGACATCGAGGTCGGTCCAGGTGGCGAGCGGGTTGATCTTTATAAGGCCACGGCTGTCCCGGCTCACGATCGCCGCCTGGCGCCGAGTGTCGGACTCCTGACGGCGCAGGCCGCTCATCCAGGCCAGCTTGCCGACCAGGGCGCGTTCCAGCTGGAAGACCTTGGCCGGGCTGCAACAGTTGACGGGGTCGGACTGCCACAGCGGCACCTCATAATGCGGGACGGTCATGATCCGCAGGTTGAGCCCGTAACGCCGGCGGACCTTCTCAAGCGTCTCCATGGTCTCGGAGAAGTGGTACCCGGTGTCGATGAAAACGACCTCGATGGCGGGCTCGACGGCGACGGCGACATCGATGAGCACGGCATCGGTCATCGAGGCTGTCAGGCACATCTGGGGGTGGAAACGCCCCACGGCCCAGGCCACGATGTCGCCAGCCGAAGCGGTCTCGAACTTCGCGCCCAGAGCAGCCACGGCCTCGTCGGTCAGGTCATCGGTGCTGCGGGTGTCGAGCAAAGCCACAACTTACCTCTCCGACTGGCTCGCCTGCGCTATGCCCCCGCGCACTCGCCCATACCAACCTCGGCCACGTACGGTCCAGTCTCATCGAAGTCTATGTAATAATCCGGACGGTCCTCAGGAGATGGCCAGTTGTCCAGGTCAGCGAGGTCGGCGCCGATTGCCTTGGCGCCTCCGGCGCGCTCCAGCCAGGCGCTGAAGCCCTCTCCGGCCTGCCGCTCGTCGGAGAAGCGCCCGACTATCCGGACCGTGGCCTCGGCGCAGGCCTTGGCCGGTAACCGCAGGGCGCGGTGGCCGAACTCGATCTCGGTCTGGCCGATGTGGCCGCCCAGGAGCAGCTGGTAGCCGGGCGCCGGCCGTCCGTTGGCGCGCCGCTCGACCCCGTGGAAGCCGATGTCAGCGGTGTGGTGCTGGCCGCAACTGTTGGTGCAGCCGGAGATGTTCACCCGCACGCCCCCAACGTCAGCCAGGCCCGCCCGCTCCAGAGCCTTGCCGATGTCGTCGGCTAGGCCCCGGCTCTGGGTGACGGCAAGGTTGCAGGTATCGGCGCCGGGGCAGGAAACCACGTCGCGAGCTAGTTCGGCGCCGGGTTCGGCCATGCCGATCGTCTCCAGGCGGCGGTACAGCCCGGGCAGCTGGTCAGCACTCAGGTCGCGGAACACCAGGTTCTGGCGGTTGGTGACCCTGATGGTGGCACCGAGGTCTCGCTGGACCGCCGCCAGCTCCCGGAACTGGGCCGAGGTAACGTCGCCCAGCCGGGCATAAGCCACGGCGGACACGGTGCCCTTCGCCACGCCGATGACGACGTTGGCTGCCTCCCAGCGCTTGTAGTGGTCGCCAGTCCCCAGCCGCAAGCTGACCGGGGTGCCCACGGGGGTGGGCGAGACGTGGGCAGCCACACCCGCCGGGGCATCGCCCAGTTCCCGGACGACGGCAGGGATACCGCCGGGCCAGGAGCTCGAGGCCAGCAGGAGCTGGCGCTCTTTGAGGATGCGCTCGCGCAAATCGTCGATCCCCATGGTGTCGACCAGCCATTTCAGCCGGGCGCGGAGCTTGTTGTCGCGGTTGCCGTAGTGGTCGAACGTCCGCAGCACAGCTTCGAGCGTGGCCAGCAGCTCCTCCCGGGGCGTGAACTCCTCGAGCGCCTTGGCGGGGTGCGGGTTGGCTCCCAGGCCTCCGGCGATGAAAACCCGGAAACCGGCCTCAGTGGTCCCGTCCGGGAGCGGCCGGGCAACGGCCACCACGCCGATGTCGTTGAACATGGCCTGACCGCAGTCCGTCATACAACCCGAGAAGTTGATCTTGAACTTGCGGGGGAGGCGCTGGGCGTACGGGTGGTGCAGGAAGTGGCGGAACGCCGCCTCGGCCCAGGGACTGATGTCCAGGACTTCGAAGGGGCAGGCCCCGGCCAGGTGGCAGCCGGTGATATTGCGCACGGTGTCGCCGCAGGCCTCGCGGGTGGTCAGCCCGACTCGGGCCAAGTCCCTCAAGAGCCGGGGCACGCGCTCGAGCTCGATGAAATGGAACTGGACGTTCTGGCGCGTGGTCAGGTGGCCCCAGCCCCGGCTGTAGCTATCGGCTATCTCCGCCAGGGCCTCCAGCTGCTCGGGGGTGATAGAGCCGTAGGGGGCCTTGATGCGCACCATCTGGTTGCGACCGCCCTGGCGCTGCCCGTAGATGCCATTGTTGAGGCGAAAGACCCGGAACACGTCCTCGTCCAGGCGGCCTTCCAGGTAAGCCTCGAGCATCCGGTCGAACTTGGCGATATCCGCTCCGAGCTCGGCCGAGATGTCCCGGGTGAGGATGGCGACGGTCACGCCGGCCATTCTTATCATTCTTGATCGCTTTAGTCAACTTTTCTGTCGACACCACAAACTCGGCTGAGAGCGGCGGTTTTGCCCCTGGGGCGGGCCCGAGAGCTGAGGCGGCTCAGCCCCGGCGCAGCAGTTCGGCCACGCGGAAGGCCAGGTCCAGCGATTGGCGGCCATTGAGCCGGGGATCACAGGTGGTGGTGTACCGCAGCTCCAGGTCGTCCTCGAATATTTCCTCCGCACCCCCGAGGCACTCGGTGACGCTGTCACCGGTGAGCTCTACGTGGACGCCCCCGGGCCAGGTCCCCGTGGCTATGCAGGCCGAGAAAAAGCCGGAGATCTCTTTCAGCACATCATCGAAATGCCGGGTCTTGCGGCCGCCCTCGGACACAAAGGTGTTGCCGTGCATCGGGTCGCACGCCCAAACAACGGGGTGGCCCGAGCGGCGGACGGCCTCCTGGAGGGGGGGTAGGTACTGCTCCACCCTTTTGGCGCCCATCCGGCTGATCAGCGTCAACCGGCCCGCCTCCCGGTCGGGGTCGAGGATGTCGCACAGGGCGACCAGATCTTCGGGGGTGGCGTTGGCCCCGACCTTGGCGGCCACCGGGTTGTTTATCCCGGAGAGGAAGTGCAGGTGGGCGCCGTCCAGCTGACGGGTACGCTCGCCGCACCACACCAGGTGGGCGGAGGTGTCGTACCAAGTCCCGGTGAGCGAGTCCTTGCGGGTCAGGGCCTCCTCGTAGCCGAGGATAAGAGCCTCGTGACTTGTGTAGAAGTCGACCTGGTGCAGGCTCTCCTCGGCCCGCAGGTCGATCCCGCAGGCGGCCATGAACCGCAGGGCGCGGTCGATCTCGCCGGCGATGGCTTCGTAGCGTTGGCCTTCCCGGCTGGAGGCCACGAACTCCTGGTTCCACATGTGCACCTCGGCCAGGTCGGCGAACCCTCCTTTGGTGAAGGCGCGCACCAGGTTGAGGGTGGCCGCGGATTGGTGGTAGGCGGCGATCAAGCGGCTTGGGTCAGGGCGTCGGGCTTCAGGGGTGGGGGCGTCGTCGTTGACGATGTGGCCACGGAAAACGGGGAGCCGGTCCCCGGCCACAACCTCGTACGGAGCCGAACGGGGCTTGGCGAACTGGCCGGCGATGCGGCCCACCTTCACCACCGGGACCCCCCCGCCGTAGGTGAGGACCACGGCCATCTGCAGGATGACCTTGAGCTTGTCCCTGATGCTGTCGGCGGTGAAGTCGTTGAAAGACTCGGCACAGTCGCCGGCCTGCAGAAGGAACGCCCGCCCTTGGGCCACCTCGGCCAGGGACCGGCGCAAGGCCCGGGCCTCACCGGCAAAGACGAGCGGAGGGAGGGTGGAAAGGACCTTGAGCGACTGTTCCAGGGCGTGGTCGTCAGGCCATTCCGGTTGCTGCTCTGCGGGCCGCGAACGCCACGAGGTCGGAGCCCATTCGTTCACGGGCTTAACGGTACAGGCGCTCCGGACGAGAGCAAGTCGATTAGCGCGCCCAAGTCGCCAGGCGTATAGGTTGCAAGGCAAATGGCGCCACGCATTGGGATCTTCGGCGGCACGTTCGACCCGATCCACGTCGGCCATCTCGTCGCCGCCGTCAACACACGCCATGACCTCGGGTTGGACCGGGTCGTCCTTATGGTGGCCAACATCCCGTGGCAGAAAGCCGGAGAGCGCAAAGTAACCCCGGCGGAGGACCGCTTCGAGATGGTGAAGGCGGCCGTCGGTGGCGTGGCCGGGCTCGAAGCGAGCCGGATGGAGATCGATCGGGGCGGCCCTTCCTACACGGCGGACACCGTCTCCCAGTACGCCGCCCTCTACCCGGGAGCGGAGCTGTTCGTAGTCGTGGGCTGGGACGTGGGCGCTGAGCTGCAGAGCTGGGAGCGCCTGGACGAGGTGCGCGACCTGGCCAGCCTGGTGGTCGTGAACCGCCCGGGCACCCCGCCCCCGGCCGGGCTGCGCCGGCAGGGATGGCGCCTTTTCCAGGTAACCGTGCCCAACCTGGAGATCTCGAGCACTGACCTGCGGGCGCGGGCCGCCACCGGCCGGCCGTTGGACTATCTGGTCCCCGGCCCGGCGGTGCGCGTGATCAGACAACGCAGCCTGTATTCTGTAAGTGGATGACCACTGCCCTCGGGGCCGGCCCACAGCCAGCCGTCACGCCCAGCTCGCGGGGTACCAAGCACGGGCTCGCTAGGCGTCAGCGCACGAGGGAGAAGGTACTGGCGGCCTTTGTGCTGCTCATTGCCTTTGTAGTGACCGTTGTCCTGCTCGGGTTGCAATGGCTCGGCAACCAGGGTACGGCGACCTCCGCCCCGATCTCCGCGAGCCGGACGCTCATCAGTGAGGTGCAAGCTTCTTGACCTTAGCCCCCAATGCTCCTGGAGCTTGGGAGGGCACCGGTGCCATTTTCGTCGGTATCACCAGCGAGCGAACTCGGGAATGTTGCGCCGTGGCGGCCAGAGCAGCTTCTGTCAAGCTCGGGCGCGACACGGTAGTCCTGGGCGTGGAGAAATTGCTCGGCATTACCGATGCGTTCGTGGTCACCAGTGGCGCCAACCCTCGCCAAGTCCGCACGATCCGTGACGAAGTCGAACGCCAGCTGAAGCTCGCCGGGTGGGGGGACCCGCTCTCCGTAGAGGGCCTCGACGATGCCCACTGGGTGTTGATGGACTACGGCGACTTCCTCGTCCACGTCTTCCTGGAAGAGACTCGCCGGTTTTACGACTTGGAGCACTTGTGGGGCGATGCCCCCCGCTGGGCCTGGGACGAGCGCTCGGCCGCTCTGGTGGGAGCGCCTGACTAGCGGCGTGTAGCGGGCGCGGCTCGCCGCCACCGACGGTCGCCGTGCCAGGCCGTCGCTATCTCTCTGCCCGCCCTCTCTGCCGGCCCTCTCCACCGGCGGCCCTCTCTCCTGGCCCCGTTTTCGTGACCCGGCCCTGGCGATCTGGCCCTCCGCGATCTGAGCTTGACAGCGTTAGCTTACTTATAATAAGTTAGCGACGTTAGCTTAATCACGTTAGGAGGCTCTGCCATGCTGAACGCTGTCGGTCGGGTCGCCACTGCACGAGGCCGGCTCGTGCTGGTCGCCACTCTGCTTGTCGTGCTCGCCGCCGGGGCCTTCGGAGGCTCCGCCGTGAGCCACCTGTCCTCGGGAGGCTTCACCGACCCGAGCTCCCCCTCGACCAAGGCCGACGCCCTGCTGTCGAGCCAGTTCCATCAGGGCGAGGCCAACCTGGTGTTCCTCGTGCACAGCCCTTCGGGTGTCAACAGCCCGGCGGCACGCACCGTCGGGGCCGCACTGGTCCGCGACCTGGCCGACCACCGCTACGTAAGCGGAGTGTCCTCCTACTGGTCGGCGCCGGCGGCGACGCGGTCGGGCCTGGAGAGCAGGGACGGCCGCTACGGGCTCGTGACTGCGAGTGTGGCCGGCAGCGACAGCCTCGCCCCCTCCCGGGGCGAGGCCATCGCCGAGGAGTACGCCGGCACCCGCGACGGGGTAACGGTGACCGCCGGCGGAGCGACAGTCATCAACTACCAGATCAACCGGCAGGTCTCCCACGACCTGGCGGTGGCCGAGTCCGTGGCCGTGCCTCTGACATTGCTGGCACTGCTGGCGGTATTCGGAAGCGCGCTGGCGGCACTGCTACCGCTCGTGATCGGCGGTGTGGCGATCGTCGGCACCCTGGCCGTCCTGCGGCTGCTCACCTTGTTCGTGCCGGTGTCGATCTTCGCCCTCAATCTCACCACCGCCCTGGGGCTCGGCCTGGCCATCGACTACAGCCTCTTCATCCTCACCCGCTACCGCGAAGAACGGCGTGCCGGTCACGACGTCCCGCTGGCGGTGCGCGCCGCGGTCAGGTCGGCCGGGCGGACCGTCCTGTTCTCCTCAGTGGCAGTCGGGCTGTCGATGGCGGCAATGTTGGTCTTCCCCTTCTACTTCTTGCGCTCCTTCGCCTATGCGGGCATGGCCGTCGTGGTCATCGCCGCCCTCGGCGCCGTCGTCGTCCTGCCCGCGCTCTTAGCCGTGATGGGCCCGCGAGTAGACGCGTGGGACGTTCGCCGTCTCGTCCGCCGCAGCCCGGCCACGGCGGCGGCGCCGGGGCGGTCCTGGCGCCGGCTGGCACTGGCCGTGATGCGGCGACCGGTCGTCTTCGGCTTAGGCGTTGTGGCCGTCCTGGCGCTTCTGGGCGCTCCCTTCCTCTCGGTGCGTTTCGGGCTCCCCGACGACCGGGTCCTGCCGGCGTCCGCCACCAGCCACCAGGTGGCCGACGTGCTCCGGGCCGACTTCAGTTCCGACAGCGCCGACGCTCTGACCGTCGTGCTCCCGGACAGTTCGGGAGCCCCACGAACCGAGCTGAACGCCTACGTCCGGCAATTGTCGTCGCTCTCCGGGGTGACGGGGGTTGTCTCGCCGCTGGGCACGTTCGCATCGGGCCGGCACGTGGCCGGCCCTGCGACGCCCTGGTCGGGCGCAGGCACGTACCTGACTATCGTCAATGACGTCGAGCCCTACTCAGCGCCCGGGTCAAGCCTGGTGGCGGCGGTGCGTACGCTGCCCGCGCCGAGCCCGGCCCTGGTCACCGGCCAGGCGGCCCGCAGCGTCGACTCCCTCAACGCCCTTTTCGGGGTGTTGCCGTTCGCCCTGGGCCTGATAGCCCTGTCCACCCTGGTCATCCTCTTCGCCTTCACCCGCAGCGTGGTCCTGCCCGTGAAGGCGCTGGTGCTCAACGTGCTCTCGCTGTCGGCCACCTTCGGTGCCATGGTGTGGGTCTTCCAGGAAGGCCACCTCTCGCACCTGCTCGGCGGAGTCGGCGCCACCGGCTACCTCACCGCCAGTATGCCGGTGCTGATGTTCTGCATCGCGTTCGGCCTGTCCATGGACTACGAGGTGTTCCTGCTGTCGCGCATCAAGGAGCATTGGGACCTCTCCGACCGCACCACCGAGGCCAACACGACCGCAGTGGTCGCCGGTCTGGAAGGCACGGGGCGCGTCATCACTGCGGCCGCCGCGCTCATTTCGATAGTGTTCCTGGCCATGGTGACCTCCCAGGTCAGTTTCATCAAGATGTTCGGCCTGGGCATGGCTTTGGCCGTCCTCATGGACGCCACCCTCGTGCGTGGGGTCCTGGTACCCGCCTTCATGCGCGTGGCCGGGCGCGCCAACTGGTGGGCCCCGGGCTGGCTCTCCCCCGGCACCGGCCGGCGGCCCCGCTCGACGAGCCCTGCGAAAGTACATGTCGCAAACGCCGACTACGAAATCCCGCCGGCATAGGGCGCGGCGCGGCCAGGGCGAGGCCCTCCGGGCCGAGATCCTCGCCGCGGCCATGGACCTGCTGGCCAAGACCGGGCACCAGGAAGCCGTCTCGGTGCGCGCCGTGGCCCAGCTCGTCGGGGTCACGACGCCCTCCATCTACATGCACTTCAAGGACAAGGACGAGCTCCTGGACGCCGTGTGCGCGGAACACTTCGCCGCTCTGGGCCGGGCCATGGAACAACAGGCAGCGACGGAGTCGGACCCGCTCGAACGGCTCCTCGCCCAGGGCCGTGCCTACGTACGCTTCGCCCTGACCCGCCCTGAGCACTACCGCCTGAGCACCATGATCGCCGGGAAACCGGGCAGTGTGGACGAGACGATCCAGGACGCCTGTTTCCAGCAGTTGCTGGTGACGGTCGACAAGTGCACCAAGGCCGGGATCTTCCCCGAAGGCCCCGGCAACGCCGTTGACGTCGGCCTTCGGCTGTGGGCGGCCGTCCACGGGGTGGCGTCGCTGCTTGTCTGCAAGCCGTGGCTCCCGTGGGGGGACGTCGACGAGCTGATAGAGCGGAACCTCCGCGCTGCCGTCGTGGGCAGCGCCGTCGGGGGCCGGCCCGAACGCCTGGGAGAACTACAAAGGCTGGGCGCCGTGCTCCAGCCGCTGTGGTCTACGCGCTCTGTATCTTGATCTCGATATCGACGCCGGCGGGCAACTCGATGCGTTGAAGAGAGTCGACCGTCTTGGAAGTGTGCTCGACGATGTCGAGCAAGCGCTTGTGGACACGCATCTCGAAATGCTCCCGGCTGTCCTTGTACTTGTGAGGGCTCCGGATGACCGTGAAGCGGTTGATCTCGGTCGGCAGTGGGACGGGGCCACGCACCTTGGCCTGGGTGCGCAGCACCGTCTCGACGATCTTCTTGGTCGACTGGTCTATGACCTCGTGGTCGTAAGCCTTCAGCCGTATCCGTATCCGCTGTTTGGCACCATCAGCCACGTGATCTCTCCGTCCTCAGCCGTTGCTACTTGATTATCTTCGTGACGCGACCGGCACCGACGGTATGGCCACCTTCACGGATGGCAAAACGCAGGCCCTCGTCCATGGCTATCGGCTTGCCCAGCTCCACAGTCATGACGACGTTGTCGCCCGGCATGACCATCTCCGTGCCTTCGGGCAGGGTGACCGAACCGGTGACGTCGGTGGTGCGGAAGTAGAACTGCGGCCGGTAGTTGGTGAAGAACGGCTTGTGGCGCCCACCCTCGTTCTTGGTCAGCACGTAAACGTTGGCCTCGAAGTTAGTGTGGGGAGTGATCGAGCCGGGCTTGCACAGCACCTGGCCACGCGCCACTTCCTCCTTCTTGGTGCCCCGCAGCAGGACGCCGATGTTGTCGCCGGCCTGGCCCTGGTCGAGGAGCTTGCGGAACATCTCGACACCGGTGCACACGGTCTTGGCCGTGGGGCGCAGGCCGACGATCTCGACGGGGTCGTTGACCTTGATGACGCCCTGTTCGACCTTGCCCGTGGCCACCGTGCCACGGCCCGAGACGGTGAGCACGTCCTCGATAGGCATGAGGAAGGGCTTGTCTATCTCGCGCTTGGGCTCGGGCACGTAGCTGTCCACCGCCTCCATCAGCTGGAGGACCCCCTTGGCCGCCTCCGGGTCGCCCTCGAGCGCTTTGAGCGCCGACACGCGCACGACCGGGATGTCGTCGCCCGGGAACTCGTAGAAGCTGAGCAATTCGCGCACCTCCAGCTCCACCAGCTCGAGCAGCTCCTCGTCCTCCATGGCATCGACCTTGTTGAGGGCGACCACGATGGAAGGCACGTTGACCTGGCGGGCCAGGAGCACGTGCTCGCGGGTCTGGGCCATCGGGCCATCGGGGGCCGACACGACCAGGATGGCACCGTCGACCTGAGCCGCGCCGGTGATCATGTTTTTGATGTAGTCGGCATGACCGGGCATGTCCACGTGGGCGTAATGGCGGTGGTCGGTCTGGTACTCGACGTGGGCGATGTTGATCGTGATGCCGCGCTGGCGCTCCTCCGGCGCCTTGTCGATGGCGTCGAAGGCCGTAAAGGCGTTGTGCTTGGGGTCGTGTTCAGTGAGCACCTTGGTGATGGCCGCGGTCAAGGTGGTCTTGCCGTGGTCGATGTGCCCCATCGTCCCGATATTGAGGTGGGGTTTCGTGCGCTCGAATTTTTGTTTGGCCATTAACAATGCTCCCTGTGCAAATCCGGCCCTCAGCCGGAGGCGGTCTAGTACCCTAGCAGGTGGCGGGACGTGCTGGCGGCGGCCTTACTCGCCGCGCACCCTGGCCACGATGTCCTTAGCGACCTGCTCAGGCACTTCCTGATAGCTCCTGAACTGCATCGTGTAAGTGGCTCGGCCCTGGGTGCGGCTACGGAGGTCGGTGGCATAACCGAACATCTCCGCCAGAGGCACCTCGGCCCGGACCACCTGGTTGTTCGCCCTCTGGTCCATGCCGGCGACGTGGCCGCGCCGGGACGCCAGGTCCCCGATCACATCTCCCAGGTAGTCCTCGGGCGTGACGACCTCGACGGCCATGATCGGCTCCAGCAGCACGGGACTGGCCCGGCGACAGGCCTCCTTGAAGCACATCGAAGCGGCGATCTTGAAGGCCATTTCCGACGAGTCGACGTCGTGATAGGACCCGTAAACCAGGGTGGCCCGCATGTCCACCGCGGGGAAACCGGCCAGCACGCCCGACTGCATGGCGTCCTGGATCCCGGCGTCGACAGCGGGGATGTACTCCTTGGGGATGACACCACCGGTGATCTTGTCCACGAACTCGTAGCCTCCACCGGGCCCGGTCGGCTCCAGGTTGAGGACAACATGGCCGTACTGGCCCCGGCCACCGGTCTGGCGCACATAGCGGTGCTCGACCTTTTCGACCTTCTTGCGGATGGTCTCGCGATAGGCCACCTGGGGCTTGCCGACGTT
>JBEKNX010000024.1:0-20459 GCA_049522375.1 Acidimicrobiales bacterium
CCGCCGTCGGAGGCGACCATCCAGTAACCCCGGCCGTCAGCCGTTGCCGCCATGCCCACTATCGGCCGGTTGAGGTGCCTGGTCCCCAACGAGCCGTAAAAGTGGGCGTCGCCGAAGCCGAAGACGTCGCCTTGAGAGGTAACGAGCCAGTAGCCGTACCCGTCGGGGGTGGGGGCGATGCCGACGAATGTGGAGCCGGGGCCCTTTCCGACCATCGACCCGTAGGAGCGAGCGCTCCCGGCGCTGAGCACGGCGCCGTCTTTCAGGACCAGCCAATAGCCGTCCTCGTCTGGGACGGAGGCCACTCCCACCACGGGCGAGGCCGGGCTGGGGGCGGAGTACGGGGCCAGCTTGCCCAGGGCGAACACGTCGCCATCAGAACCGGCCACGCGGTACCCAGGTGTCGGCGGGGGGACCGGTGGTGGCGGGGGGACCGGCGGTGGCGGCGCCACCGGGCGGGCCGCGGCCTGGGCCGAGGCGGGGCCCTCGCCGGCGGCGTTGATGGCCGTCACCTCGAAGTAGTACGTCGTGCCGTTGGTGAGGCCGGTGATCGTTGCGCTGGTAGCCGCGGTGGCGCTCACCACCGGGGAGCCTTCGGTCCCGGGCGTCGTCGCAAGGTAGACGTTGTACCCGGTGACCGCCGAACCCCCGTTTGAAGCTGGCGCGGCCCAGGACAGAGACACCTGGCCGTCACCGGCCGTGGCGGACAGACCGGTGGGGGCGCCCGCGGGCGCCATCGGGAGGGCGCTCGCTTCGTTGGAAGGGGCGCCCTCGCCGCTGGCGTTGATGGCCGTCACCTCGAAGTAGTACTTCGTCCCGTTGGTGAGGCCCGTGACGGTGTACCCGGTGCTGGCCACGGGCGTCGCCCCATTGACGGGCGTACCCGGCTCGTGACCTGGCGCCGTACCCTCGTAGACGTTGTACCCGGTGGCGGGGTTAGCCGGGCCGGCGGGCGCGGCCCACGACAGCGACACCTGGGTGTTGCCACTGTGAGCTGTCAGGCCCGTAGGATCGACGTTGCCCACGTCGGGCAGGACCGAACTGGTCCCGCTCAGCGCCGGGTCGTGGTGGAACATGGGCCAGGATCCCGAGCCCACGGCCAGGGCACCGTTCGAGCCGGGGATCTCGTAGTGCTGGACCACGCCCTCGTTGTCGCCGTCATAGCCGGCGATGGTGATCCCCACCGTGCCGTTGGGGTCGTCGGTGACAAGTGGCGAGTTCTGGAAGCCGAGGTCCGGGCCAAGCACGGTGACCTCGGCACCGCTGCGGCCATCAAGGACTTCGACCCCATGGACCGTGGGCACCAGAAGATCCTGGTAACCGTCACCGGTGAGGTCGGCGGCTACAACCGAGCCGATGACGCGGCCCTCCACGGCCTCGTGCCAGATCGTGGCCCCGGTGGCCCCATCGAGCACCCAGACCGACCCCGAGGTACCGGTGTCGGTGCCCTCGACCACGTCCAGCTGCCCGTCGCCCTCAACGTCAGCCAGGGCCGGGCTTGATGAGGTGTGCCCGTCGAGGGTGTCCGACCACACGAGGCCCAGGCGGGTGGTGAAGGCCTTCAGGGTGTCGGTGTCGCTGGCCCCGGGCCAGTAAGAACCCGTCCCCACGACGATGCCCGTCGTCCCTCCGGCGAGGAAGCCTCCGACCGCCGGTGACGAGTCGACCTCTTGGTTGGTGTCGTAATCGTAGATGAGCGCCCCCTGGGCGTTGAGCACCCGCACATGGCCGCCATTGGAGTAGCTCTGGCCCATGGCCAGGCCGGCGGTCGAGGCCCCGCCCACCACCAGCTCCTGCTGCCCCGTGCCGTAGAGGTCGCCGGCGGCGGCGGTGGAAAAGATGCTGTCAGCACTGAAAAAGGGCCATCCCTCCAGCACGGAACCGTCGGAGGCGTCAAGGGCGTAGGTCTCCTGGTCCAACGAGCCCGCGAAAACGTCGGTGCCGCCCTGCAGATCAGCGACGGTGAGAGAAGCCTGCACCCCATAGGCCGGGCGCGCGTCCGTGGGAGGATCGCTTACCGCGGTGAGCCACAGCCGCTGGCCGCTGGGCCCGTAGGCCTCGTACCCACCGACGTCCGGGCGCTGGGCGTTGCCCGTCCCCACGAAGACCGTGTCCAGCGTCCCGGTGCCCAGGGCGGCCACCGAAGGCGTGGAGTCGATCGGCACCCCTCCGTCGGCCACGGGCCACCCAGGCACGGCGGAGCCGTCCGAGAGGTGATAAGCGTACAGGTACCCGGTCCTGTCCCCGACCACGGCAGCCGGCTCCCCGTCGAGATCGGCGGCCATGGGCGACGACTCGGCGATCGGCTCTCCCTCGTCTTGAGCCAGTGGGCCGGTCGACCAAGTCTGAGTAAAGGTCAAACCGGCCGGCGCCGGCTGGGCGGAAGCGGCGTTGAACGGCTGGACGGCCAGGAGGCCGCTCACGCAGAGGCTAATGAGCGCGCCGGCACGACGTGCGGGCCGCAGCGGGTGCAGTTTCAACGCTTCCCATTATCACTGGGCGGCGGACCGGCTCGCCGTTTTCGCCCCGCAACACTTCCCACCGACATCCAGCTAAACAAATCCCCGACCCCGTCTGCACTCATGGTCAACGTCAGCGCCGATGGCCCTTTACAGAGTGGTTCGTGGGGCCTAATCTGCGACCTGAGTCACATCTCATATTTTAGAGCCGGAGGGGACATGAACAGACAATTTCGCATGATCGGGGTGTCGATCGTCCTGGCTGCCGTCGCGTTGCCTGCGGTGACCGCTTCGATGACGGCGGCCGGGGCGAGCACAACCGCGGCACCGGTCAAGGTCGGCATGGTCTACGAGAAAACGGGCATCTACTCGGCTTATGCCGAGGAGTACTACCAGGGCTTCCAGATCGGCCTCGATTACGCCACCGGCGGCACGGGCATGGTCAACGGCCACCCCGTCGACGTGACCTGGGACGACGACGCCGACAGCGCCACCACCGCGGTGACGGACTTCAAGAGCCTGGTGGGTGCGGGCTATGACGTCATCGGAGGCACGGCCGACTCGGGCATCGCTACAGAGCTGGCGCCGCTGGCAGCGCAAAACCATGTGCTTTATGTCTCCGGCCCTGCCGCCGCGGACCAATTGACCGGGCTCAACCAGTACACGTTCCGCTCCGGTCGCCAGACCTACCAGGACGTCCAGACGGCCAAGTCCTACGTGGCTAGCGCGGGCAAGGGACAGACCATCGTCGTCCTGGCCCAGGCGTACGCCTTCGGCGAGTCGTACGTCACCGATACCGAGAAGGCCTTCGGGAGCCTGGGCGATACGGTCAAGAGCGTGCTCGTCCCGCTTACTACCACGGACTTCACCCCGACCGCTCTGCAGGTCAAGGCCCTGCACCCCAACCTGATCTTCCTGGCGTGGGCCGGCACCACCGGCGCCGCCCTGGCCCAGGCCCTGTCACAGCAAGGCGATTTCACCGGCACCAAGGTCGTCACCGGCCTGGCCAACATCGCCACCTACCCGTTCTACGGGTCGGTGGGGACAAAGTTCGACTACCTATCGCTCTACGTCTACCAAGGCTCCAGTAACAAAGCCGACCAGTACCTCATAAACGGGATGAAATCCCGTTACCATGCCGTACCTGACCTGTTCGCGCCGGACGGCTTCGTGGCGGCAGAGATGGTCGCCCATGCCATCGCCGCCGGCGGGGGGACCAACGTCCCGGCCATGATCAAGGCCCTCTCCGGGTGGTCGTTCCTGGCACCGAAGGGCCAACAGCAGATCCGGGCTTCGGACCACGCCATGCTGCAGCCGATGTTCCAGGTGCAGCTCAACGAGAGCGCCAGTGGTGTGTTCACGCCCAAGGTGTTGAAGACGCTCAGCAACAGCGCCACGGCACCGCCCGTGGCTGCTCACTTCAGCGGCTAAGCACCCCCATGACCCCCAGCTCTCCTCCGCCTGCCTTACGGGTATCGGGGCTGGGGTTCCAGGTCGGCGGTGCAACGATCCTGTCCGGGATAGACCTGGAGGTGGCCGAAGGGAGCTTCCTGGGCATCATCGGTCCGAACGGTGCCGGCAAAACGACGCTGTTCAACCTCCTGACCGGGCTACTGCGCCCGACCGCAGGGGTCATCGAGCTCGAAGGGCGCGACCTCGGGGGCATCGCCCCCCCGGGCCGTGCCCGGCTCGGGATCGGCCGGACGTTCCAGACCTCGAGCTTGTTCAATGCGCTTTCCGTCCTGGAGAACGCCCGCCTGTCTGCTCAGGCCCGAGTGGGCGGGAGCCGACGGTTCTGGCACCGGCCACGGCCGACGGACCCTGCCACCGTGGCGGCGTGGGGCGCCCTCGAAGCCGTCGGTTTAGCCGCCATGGCGAGCCGGCGGGCAGCCGAGCTGTCCCATGGTGACAAGCGCAAGCTAGAGCTCGCCATCCTCCTGGCCGGAGACGCCCGCGTCCTCCTGCTCGACGAGCCCATGGCGGGGGTCAACACCGAGGACGTGGCCATGCTGAGCTCGCTCATCGCCCGCCTGCACACCGAAGGCCGGACGGTGCTCATGGTGGAGCACCACATGGCCGTCGTGCTCGGGCTGGCCGATGACGTGGCCGTGTTGCACCACGGTCGGCTCCTGGCGTGCGGCGGCCCCAGTACCGTCATGGCCGACGAGACTGTGCAAGGCGCCTACCTGGGAGAGCCACTGTGAGCGCCCCAGCAGGCACGGCCACCGGCAGGGCCATCGAGATGGCCGTCGAGGTAACGGACCTTCATGTGAGCATCGGCGGGTCTCACGTGCTCCAGGGAGTGGACCTCGAGGTGCCGGTGGGCGGCGTGACCGCCTTGCTGGGACGCAACGGCGTCGGCAAGACCACCACACTGCGGGCCATTTTGGGTTTGGTGCCGAGCAGCGGGCGGATTTGCCTGCTGGGCCGGGAGGTCGCGGCCTGGCCGACGCACCGGATAGTAAGGCTGGGCGTCGGCTACGTGCCCGAGGACCGGGACATTTTCGCCGGCCTCACCGTGGCCGAGAACCTCCGTCTGGCCGAGGCCGGCCCCGGGGCCCGCTATGACGAGGTGTTCGCGTTGTTCCCCGAACTGAAGCAGCGAGCTCGCCAGGCGGCCGGGACGCTCTCGGGTGGACAGCAGCAAATGCTTTCGATAGGGCGGGCCCTGCTCAACGACCGGCCCCTTCTGGTGGTGGACGAGCCGACCAAAGGCCTTTCTCCCCGTTTGGTGGCCGAGGTCGCCGCCGTGCTCGAGCGGGCCCGGGAGCTGGCGACGGTGCTGCTGGTCGAGCAAAACCTGAGCGTCGTGCAACGCGTCGCCCAACGCGCGGTAGTGCTCGACCACGGTGAAGTGGTGCACGTGGGCGACACCGCCGAGCTGGCCGACCCCCTCCTGGTGCGGCGCTTGCTGGGCGTGGCGGGGGCGGCATGACCATCTTCATCTCGATCACCTTCAGCGGGGTGGCCCTCGGTGCGATCTATTTTCTGGTCGCCGCCGGGTTGTCGCTCATCTACGGGTTGATGGGCGTGCTGAACTTCGCCCACGGGGTGTTCCTCACCCTGGGCGCCTACGCCGGTTGGGCGGCGGCGTCGTACCTGCCGGGCTGGCTCGGCGCCCCGCTCCTTTTCGCTCTGGCCGTGCTGGCGGCGGTGTTGGGGGGCGTAGTGGTCGCCGCCCTGACCGAACTGCTGCTCATCCGCCCGTTGTACGGCAAGCCGATCAGCCAGATCCTGGCCACCGTCGGCCTCGACCTCGCCCTCGTCGGGCTCTTGCTGGGGGGTTTCGGGAGCAACTCGCGGGCTGTCCCGGTCCCCCTGTGGCTCACCCAGGCCACTCATGTCGGCAGCGAAGATTTTCCCAACGCGGATTTTCTCGCCGTCGGCGCCGGCATTGCCGTCCTGGTGGCCATCACATGGTTCCTCCGGCGCACGCGCTACGGGCTTATCATCCGCGCCGGCGTGGAGAACCGCGACATGGTCCGCGCCCTCGGGATCGATGTGGGGCGGGCGTTCACCCTCGTGTTCATGATCGGCGGGGCCGCCGCCGGGCTGGCCGGTTTACTGGACTCCGTCGTTTTCAGCGGCGACCTCGTTTCTCCGACCCAGGGCGACCAACTGCTCATCTTTGCTTTCATAGTCGTCGTGATCGGGGGCCTTGGTTCGATCAAAGGCTCGGCGCTAGCCGCGCTGCTGGTGGGGCTGCTCCAGGATTACATGAACTTTTATCTCGGGAGCCACAGCGGGATGGCCGAGATCGGCAACCTGTCGGTCGTGCTCCTTCTCGCTTTGGTGCTGCAACTACGGCCGCGCGGTTTGCTCGGGAAATTGATATGACGGGTCGCGCCGTTACGGCTCCCTCTTTGAGGGTGGTCCCATGACGAACCACCGGGCTGTGACGGCGGGGTGCACCGCGCTGGTGGTGTTCGGGCTGCTGCCGCTCATCGGGCTGCACCTGCCGTGGGTGTTACCGGGCACGCTCGACATCGTCAATTCAACGGGGACGCTAGAGGTGCTCGGGTTGTGCTTCGTGTTCGGCACCGTGGCCCTTGGCTATGACGTCCTTTTCGGCTTCACCGGCTTGTTGTCCTTCGGGCCTGCCCTCTACTTCGCCGTCGGTGTCTATGTCTTCGACATTGCTCTCTCGCAGTGGGACTGGCCCGTGCTGGCGGCTCTGGCCTTGACCGCCGTGGTCGCCTTCGTCTTGGCTGTCGTCCTCGGGGCCATAGCCCTGCGGGTCGGGGGGATCGCCTTCGCCATGGTGACACTGGCTTTCGCCCAGGCGATCTATTACCTGATCGAAGACAACCCCCACAACCTGACCGGTGGTGACACCGGTCTCGTCATGTCGACGGCTCGCCTCCCGGGGTTCCTTACCGGGGTGGCCAACACCCGCAACCTGTACTGGGTGGCGCTGGCCCTCCTCGCCGCCACCTACGCTGTGGTCTGGCTCGTCACCGAGTCCGTCACCGGGCATGTCTTCGTCGCCATCCGTGAGAACGAGCACCGGGCGGAGGTGCTCGGGATCAGGCCTTTCGGTTTCAAGCTCACTTCCTTCGTGCTGTCGTCAGGCATCGCCGCGGCCGGCGGCGTGGCCTACCTCCTGCTCGTCGGGACGGCCGCGCCCGACGCGGTGGCATCGACGACGGTAACGGTGTCGGTCCTCGTCATGGTGGTGCTCGGTGGCGCCGGCACCCGGTGGGGTGCCGTCGTCGGGGCGGTGGTCTACGTCTACTTGCAGCAGTACCTTCTGAAGATCGCCGCGGAACCGTCCTTTGCCTCCCTACCGGCCGTGTTGCGCGTCCCCCTTTCGCAGCCCCAGTTCCTTCTCGGCGCCATCTTCGTGTTGTTCGTCCTCTTTGCCCCCGGCGGCATCGCCGGCCTTATCGGCCGCATCACCGCCCGGCGGGCAAGTCATGGTCCGAAAATCGAGGAGGAGGCTTGCGCCCCGCCTCCGCCTCCGGGAAGGGAAAGCGTTTTGACCCCGAACCTGCGCGCCATACTCCGGCCCATCCTGAAGCCATGAACGAGACCCGCCAACTTGAAGGGAAGGGTGCCCGCACCCGGCGCCGGCTTATCGAGGCCGCCGAGGAGATCTTTGCCGACCTCGGTTATCACGACGCCTCGATCGTCAAGATAACCGAGGCCGCCGGCGTCGCCCAGGGCACCTTTTACCTGTACTTCACCAGCAAGCAGGCGTGCTTCGACGAGCTTGTCGAGGACCTCAACCGAAGGCTGCGCCACGCCATGTCCGAGGCCTCGGCCAAAGCGCGCACCCGGATCGAGGCCGAGCGGCTCGGCTTTGAAGCCTTTTTCCGTTTCACCAGCGCGCACCCGGGTCTTTACCGGGTCATCCGCCAGGCCGAGTTCGCCTCGCCGAAGATGCTGCGCCTCCACTACGAGCGGATGGCAGAAGGCTACGTCGAGGGTTTGCGCCGGGCGGCCGCCGCCGGCGAGGTGACGATCGGGGACCCGGTTGTGACCGCATGGGCCCTTATGGCCATCGGCGAGATGATCGGGATGCGCTGGATCATGTGGGACGAGACCCGGGAAGTCCCGCCCCAGGTCTTCGAGGAGATGATGGCGTTCGTGGCTCGGGCTCTTGGCGCTCCGGCGCTCCCCGCAGGTCGGCCCCGGAGCCGGCGCGATGTCTGAGCCGCGCCGGGCCGCCGAAGTGGGGATATTCACCACTGCTAGTTACCTCCCTGAGCGGTGGTTGAGCGCCGCCGACCTGGCGGAGCGGACCGGCATCCCGGAGAGCGTCGTCATGGAGCGCTTCGGGTTGAAGGGCAAACATTTGGCTGCCGAGAACGAGCACGCCAGCGATCTCGCCGCCCAGGCTGGTCGCCGGGCCCTGGCCGCCAGTGGTACCGACCCGCTCGATATCGATGCCGTCATCTATTTCGGGTCGACGTGGAAGGATTACCCGGTCTGGCAGGCTTCCCCGCGCATTGCTCACGAACTTGGCTGTTCACGAGCCGTGACGCTGGAGCTGGACTACGTGTCGTGCGGTTCTCCCGTCGCGCTCCGGGTGGCCCGGGCGCTCGTCTCGGTCGAACAACGCCTTCAGCGCGTGCTTATTGTCGCCGGTAGCTGCGAGTCCCGCCTCCTCGACTACTCCAACGCCCGGTCGCGGTTCATGTTCAACTTCGGTGACGGCGCGGTGGCCGCCTTGCTGGTCCGGGACCACCACAGCAACCTCGTGCTCGAGACGGCGATGTTGACCGACGGGTCGCTCAGCCAGCATGTGAAGGTGCCGGCGGGTGGTTCGGTCAGCCCCGCTTCCCACGAGACCGTCGAGCTACGCCAGCACTTCCTCGACGTCGAAGATCTATCAGCGATGCGCGCCCGGCTGGACGAGGTGAGCGTGGAAAATTTCGTCGCCGTGTCCGAGGAGGCGGCGTCACGGTCCGGGGTCTCCCTGGCCGACGTGGCCTTTGTCTGCCCCATCCACATGAAACGCTCAATGCACGACACGATCCTCGACCGGCTGGGCTGCCGGATGGCAGAGGACGTCTACCTCGACGACACTGGTCACATGAGCGGCGTCGACCCTCTGCTCAGCCTGGACCGCCTGTGGCGCGCCGGCCGCTTGGGCGAGGGTGACCTCGTGCTCTTATTGGCCGCGGGGACCGGCTACACCTGGGCGGCCACGGTGGTCCGCTGGGGACCAGGCGCCGGATGAGGAACTCAGACCACACATTGGCCGGTTGGATCTTCGAGCGCGCCGCTCTGACGCCCGATCGGGTCGCCATTGACTTCGAGGACCGCTTGACCACGTACGCCGAGCTGGCCGCGGCCGCCAGCCGTCGGGCGCGGGCGTTGGAGGCGCTTGGTTGTGCGCACGGCGCCCGGGTGGCGACGCTCGCTCGGAACTGCCCCGAGCAGGTCGAGCTGTTCTTCGCCTGTGCTGCCAACGGGCTCGCTCTGGTGCCGCTCAACTGGCGCCTGGCGCCCCACGAGCTGGCCTACCAGATGAACGATTCCGGTGCGTCGGTGCTCTTTGTCGGCGAAGGGCTCCGCCAGCTCGCCGACGAGGTGACAACGTTGTTCGGTACGCCGGTCCCAGTCCTGCCGCTGGAGGCGGGCGTGCCCTCCGGCGTGGTCCCGGCCGAGCCCCTCGTGCCGTCCAGCAGCGGGCGAAGGCCCGTACTAGACGACGACCCGCTGCTCGTCATCTACACCTCGGGGACGACGGGACGGCCGAGAGGGGCGGTCCTCACTCACGCTAATTGTTTTTGGACCAACCTCAGTTTCGACCGGACGGCGCCGGTCGGCAGTGACGACATCGTGCTCCAGGTGCTCCCCCAATGCCACGTCGGGGGCTGGAACGTCCAAGCCCTGCTGGCCTGGTGGAAGGGTGCCCGGGTCGTGCTGGAGCGGGGCTTCGACGCCGGCCGGGCCCTCAGGGCCATGGAGCGCAAACGGGTGACGACCATGATGGGTGTGCCCACCAATTACCTGTTGTTGGCCGAGCACGAGGAGTTTGCCTGCGCCGACCTGGCCAGCCTCCGCTACCTCATTGTTGGCGGGGCGCCCATGCCCAAACCGTTGCTCGAGCGCTGGCTGGCCCGTGGCGTCCTGTTCCTCCAGGGCTACGGGCTCACGGAGGCGGCCCCGAACGTGCTCTGCGTCCCTCCCGAGGACGCCCTGCGCAAGGCCGGTTCGGCCGGGCGCCCCTACCTGCACGTACAGGTGGCCCTGCGCGACCTCTCCGGCCGTGACGAGCCGTTGGTGCAGGGGCCGGGGGTGGGCGAACTGCTCGTGTCCGGCCCCAACGTTTTTGCCGGGTATTGGCACGACACCGCCGCCACCGAGGCGGCGGTACAAGACGGCTGGCTGCGCACCGGTGACGTCGCCGAACGTGACGCCGACGGTTATTACTGGATCCGGGGGAGGCTCAAGGAGGTGTTCATCTCCGGCGGCGAGAACGTCTACCCGGCCGAGGTGGAAGAGGTCCTGGCCGGCCATCCCGGGGTCCTTGAGGCCGCCGTCGTCGGGGTGCCCGACGACCGCTGGGGTGAGGTCGGCGTCGCCTTCGTGGTGCCGGCCGCCAATTCCGACGTGCGCCCCGAGGATCTCCGTACCTACTTGGCTTCGCGCCTGGCGCGCTTCAAGGTGCCACGGGACCTGCGGTTGGTGGAGGCTTTGCCGCGCGCCAGCGAAGGTGGCAAGGTGCAGAAATGGAAGCTCCGGGAGGAGATTTGATGCCTGTTACAGAAGAGCCGGTTACCGGCACCACAGCCACCGGTGCAACAGCAGCGGGTAAAACCGTTCCCGGCGCCAGGGTCGACCCGGACGAAGTGGGCCTTGACCCGGTTCGCTTGCGCCGGGTCGACGACCACTTCGCCGGTTACGTGCGAGCCGGCAAGCTCCCCGGGTTTGCCGTAATGGTGAGCCGGGGTGGAAAGGTTGGCCATTTCACCACTTACGGGTGGAGCGACGTCGCCCGGCAGGTACCGCTGGACGCGTCCACCGTTTACCGCATTTACTCCATGACCAAGCCGGTTACATCGGTGGCGGCCATGATGCTTTACGAGGAGGGCCGTATCGACCTGACCGACCCCGTCTCCAAGTACCTCCCGGAGTTTTCCGACTTGCACGTCTTCACCGGCGGCTCTCAGCTCCAGCCTGTCCTGCGGCCGGCGACCGAGCCGATGCGCATATGGCACCTTCTCACCCACACGTCGGGCATGACTTACGGGTTCGCCTACAACCACCCCGTTGATGCCATCTACCGGGCCCGCGGCTTCGAGATGGGCACGCCGGAGGGAGCGGACCTCGCCGCCTGTTGTGAGGCCTGGGGCCGCCTGCCGTTGATGTTCGAGCCCGGGACGAGCTGGAACTACTCGCACAGCACCGACGTCCTGGGCCGCATAATAGAGGTCGTCTCGGGCCACCGCCTCGACGACTTCTTCGCCGGCCGGATCTTGAGCCCCCTCGGGATGCACGAGACCGGTTTTTTTGCCCGGGAGGACCAACGGGACCGGCTGGCAACCCTTTACGTACACGACAGCCGGTCGGGAGGACCGGTGCCCAACGACTACCTGGGCAAACTGGCCGAACAACCGCCGAAAGTGCTCTCCGGTGGTGGGGGGCTCGTCTCTACTATCGGCGACTATCACCGGTTCTGCCATTTTCTTCTCAATGGGGGCGAGCTCGACGGCACCCGCCTTCTCGGCCCTCGGACGCTCGCCTACATGACGCGCAACCATCTCCCGGGCGGCCACGACATGGTCTACTTCGGGCACCCCGTTTCGGAGGATTACGAGGCCGGGATCGGGTTCGGCTTGGGGTTCTCGGTGGTGATCGACGCCGCGGCTATGAAAGTGCCGGCGAGCGAAGGAGAGTTCGCTTGGGGAGGATCGGCTACTACCCTGTTCTGGGTTGACCCGGTCGAACAACTGATCGTGGTCTTCATGACCCAACTTCTTCCTTCCACCACCTACCCGGTCCGTCGTCACCTGCGCCAGCTCGTCTACCAGGCGGTGGTCGACTGATGCCCGGGTCGGTGATCGTCTCCGGTGCTCGGACACCGATCGGCAAGCTCTCCGGCGCCCTCACCTGACCGGCGGTGCCCGGCTGCTTGGCATAGTTAGCAGACTTGCTTGACATAAGTAGCGGCTGAGAGTTATACTGAGCAAAGAACAAGGTACGGTACGAGGCGATTGCCCCGCCGATCATCCCAGGAGCTCGAAATGCCCGAACCCACCAATGCCCGGACCACCACTTCCACCAGCTCTGCCAAGCCGAAGGTTACCGGCGCGGCCAAGACGGCCGAGTTTTCGGCCGCCGTTCGTGACGAGATCCTCGCCTCGGTAAAGCAAGCGCAACAGTTCACCCTCGACGCCATGACGACCTGGGTCGATGTCATGGGCAAGGTTGTCCCCGAACTGCCGGCGTTCCCCTACGTCCCCGAGCGTGCCGTCGTCGTGGAGAGCCTCGGCACGGCTTTCGAGATGGCCGAGGAACTGCTGGCCACGCAGCGCAAGTTCGCCACCGACCTCGTCAGCGCCCTCGTCCCCGCCAGCTGAACCCCTTCCCCCGGCTGCGGACCGGCCTGTGCTGGTGGAAGGCGAAGCGGTCCTCTAACCTGGATCTTCGTGCCGTCGTCGTCTGATATGTCGGATGCCTTCGGTCTAGGTCCTTATCTCCGGGCTCAGCGCCGGCTGGCCAAACTGTCGCTCCGCCAGATGGCGGACCTGGCCGGCGTGTCCAACCCCTACCTCAGCCAGATCGAGCGGGGGCTGCATGAGCCGTCTGTGCGCATCCTGCGTTCGATCGCCGAGGCACTGAACCTCTCGGCCGAGACCGTCCTGGAACAGGCGGGGCTGCTCAGCCGCGACGAGCCTGAGACCACCACCACTGCCGACGCGATACGCCACGACCCTGACCTCAACGAGGACCAGAAGCTGGCCCTCCTGTCGGTCTACCGCAGCTACCGCTCGAGCGGTACGAGCACCGCCGGTGAGGCTCAGCCCAGCACGTAAGTGCCGGGCGCTTCCTCCTCGGCCGGGTAATCGGCGTTGCCCATCGGCGGCGGTACCCGTAGCGGTCCGGAGCGGGGGCGCACCCACTTGACCCAATCGTCCCACCACGTCCTTGTTACTTCGCCTGCTCCGGCCAGCCATTGGTCGGGGTCGGGGGGGAGATCCTCGTTGACCCAGAACTTTGCTTCTGGACGCGGGGGGTTGATGATCCCGGCGATATGACCGCCCGGGGTGAGCACAAAGCGGCGCTCGCCCCGGAACAACTGCGTAGTGAGGTAGTTCGACCGCCAGGGGACGATGTGGTCGGTCACGCCGGCCACAAAATAGGCGTCGTTCGTTATTTGGGACACCCGGAGCCGGGCTCCGGCCAAGACGAGCTTGTCACGGGCCAGAGCGTTTTCGATCCAGCATTTACGAAGGTAGTACGCCTGCATCTTGGCCGGCATACGGGTGCTGTCAGCGTTCCAGCCCAGGATATCAAAGGCAGGAGGGTCTTCTCCCATCAACCAGTTTGATGACACGTACCTGAAGACAAGGTCATTGGCGCGTAACAAGTCAAAGGTGTGGGCCATGGCATTTGCCTCGAGATAGCCACGGCGTTCCATCTTCTGGACGAGTGCCTCGACCGCCTTATGGTCTGTGAAGACGTCGGAAAGGGTGCCGGCGCCGGCAAAGTCAACCAGGGTGTTCAAGTAGGTGGAGCTATTGACCAGGTCGTGGCCCTTGGCGTCGAGGTAGGCGACGAGGGCGGCGTTAAGTGTGCCACCGAGGCATACCGAAAGGGTGTTGACTTTGGTCGCACCGGTAATCGACCGGGCCACATCGATGGCAGGCCGTGGGCCCTGGAGCAAATAGTCATCGAAAGTCAGATCGCGCATGGAGCTGTCAGGGTTGCGGTAGCTGATGGCAAATACCGTCAGATGGTGCTGGAGAGCCCACTCGACCAGGCTCTTCCCGGGAGAAAGGTCCAAAATATAGTACTTGTTTATCCATGGCGGGCAGAAGACGATCGGGACGGCGTGCACTCTGGCTGTCATCGGCTCGTACTGGATCAGCTCGATCAGGTCATTGCGGAAGACCACCCGGCCTTTACTAACTGCCATGTTTTTCCCGACCGTGAAAAGCTCCTTCTTCACCTGAGTGGGCCAACCGGCATTGGTGGAAAAATCGTGCAACCAGTTCCGAGCGCCGCGGGCCAGGCTTTGGCCTCCAGTATCGAAGGCGCGCCGCAGCGCCTTCGGGTTGGTGAAGAGGTAATTGGTGGGAGCGGCCGCGTCAACCAAGAGGTTGGCTACGAACTTTGCCTTCGACGCCTCCGGCTCGGGCAAAGCGGCCCCATCGACAAGTTCGGTGGCCAGGCGGCCCCCGAGCAAATAAAGTTGCCGTAACCCGTAAAACGAAGCGTTCTGGGACCAGACGTCGTCGGCGAACCGGATGTCCTTTTCCGGCAGCGCCAGCGGGCCATCGACGTCCAAGCCCACCATCCGGCATGCCGTCACCACTGATGCCTGGACGACGCCGGCGACGAAACGGGCCGTTGGTTCCAGTGTGGCCCGGGGGCGCAGCGCCGTCCTGGTCGCGGCCCGGGCGGAGGCACGACCCAACCCGACCGGGTCGACCATGTTAAAAAACCGCTCCATCAGGCGAGGGAAAAAGTCGACCGGAGAGCGCCGGTCCCCGTCGCCGCCAACCCCACGCTCGCCGTCGTAGTCGTCTGCCATAGCAGGCCCGCGCCGCCTAGGCGCTGATCGCCTGTTGAATGATCGCGGTCGCCTCCGTAAGCGAGCCAGGGACAAAGTAGTGGTCTTCGTCGCCGATCGCCGCCAGGTTGTCCCGGACGGCCTCGGGTGTGAGCGCGGGTAGTACGACGCCATGCGATTCGGCCATGAAGATGCGGGCTACCCGGCTACCTGCGACTGAAAAGACCTGGCCGTTGACTTCGCAGCTTTCGTGGGCGAGATAGGCGACGACCGCACTGGCACTTTCGGGGTCGAGCAGCTTGGCCAGATTTCCCAGTAGGCCCTCGGTCATACGGGTGCGAGCCAAGGGCGCGATGGCGTTGACCCGGATATTCACGCGGGCGCCCTCCTGGGCCAGGACACGCGTGAGCCCAAAAAGGCCAGCCTTTGCTGCGCCATAATTCGCCTGACCGAAATTGCCGAACAAGCCGGAAGCTGACGTCGTATTTATGATCCGGCCGAATTGCTGCTGGCGCATCAGTTTGAACACGGGCTGGGTGACGAACATCGCTCCCCGCAAGTGTACGTCCAGCACGGCGTCGATGTCGGCGGCCTCCATGTTGTGGAAGGCCTTGTCACGCAGGATGCCGGCATTGTTGACGAGGATGTCGATGCGACCGAAGGCGTGGAGCGCCGCCTCTACGATGGCCTGCCCGCCGGCGACCGACGAGACGCTTTCGAAGTTGGCGATGGCCTCGCCCCCAATGGCCTCGATTTCGTCCACAACCTGCTGGGCGGGCGTTTTGGCCTCACCCACGCCGTGGACCGAGCCGCCGACGTCATTGACGACCACCCTGGCACCGCGCCGGGCGAACTCGAGTGCGTGCGACCGTCCGAGCGCCCCGCCGGCGCCGGTGATGATTGCCACCCGGCCGTCAAACCTGAGTCCCATTTGTCTGCCTTCTTCGTTGCTGCAGTTGTGCCCTTGTCTTCCTACCGGGCACCCCCCGTGCACCGGCAGGGCACGGTACCGGATGGGGGCCAGTGTACCCGGTTGTGCCAAGTATGTCTAGCATCACCTTGATATGCCTAGCAGAGGACCGAGGTGGCGGGCCCGCCTTGCTCCGGGCCCGCCACCGTCCCTACGCTGGGAGCATGCAGCAACTCAGGGGGAGCGGCGGGGCACGTAACTAGCCGTCCCCGAAGAGAGGGAAGACCATGTCGCTACGGATCAACGCCGAAGCACCGAACTTCGATGCGGAGACGACGCACGGACCGATCAACTTCCACGACTGGATCGGGGGCTCGTGGGCCATCCTGTTCTCACACCCCAGGGACTTCACCCCGGTGTGCACTACGGAGCTCGGGTACATGGCCCGTCTGCAACCGCAGTTCGCGGCGCGCAACACCAAGGTCATCGGTCTTAGTGCCGACCCCGTTTCCCGCCACCACGAATGGGTCAAAGACATCGAGACGTCCCAGGGGCACGCCGTCACCTACCCCATGATCGGTGACCCCGACCTGAAGGTGGCCGAGCTTTACGACATGCTGCCGGAGGCGGACGAGCTGTCGGGCCAAGACCCGCCGTACGACACCTTGACGGTGCGGTCGCTGTTCATCATCGGGCCCGACAAGAGGGTCAAGGCGATGCTCACCTACCCGGACAGCACCGGGCGTAACTTCGACGAGGTGTTGCGCCTGCTCGATTCGTGCCAGCTGACAGCGAAGCACCAGGTGGCAACCCCGGCGAACTGGCGCCACGGAGAGGATGTCATCATCGTCCCCGAGATGCCCGACGACGACGCCCGCGAAAGGTTCCCCGAAGGCTGGCGCTCGCCCTTGCCGTACATGCGGATCGTCCCGGATCCCAGCTTCGGGGCCGACTGGTTCAGCACGTTGGAGCGGCGCTGAGACGAGGGCGGCGAGCCCAAAACGTGAACCACCGCAGTGTTGGCGATGAGGAGGAGGAGCACACAGCCATAACCAACCGCAGAGAGCTTAACGAGCCAGGGCTGTCTGGCTCACCCCGGCGAACTCGTCGTCCCGTACGCAGGGTTAGAGGACGGCGCTACCGTCGAGCCTCATGACCCTTACCGCAAGAGATTGGATCGAACAGTTCGCAGGCAAACTCGGCATCGCCGCCCCTACTGAGAAGGAACAAAGCGAGCTGCTCGAGCTGGCTGGGGTGGCCGCTCACGCTTCTGAGCGGACCGCGGCCCCTATTACCTGTTGGCTGGCGGCTCGAGCGGGCGTGGGCCCCGGAGAAGCGGGCCGTATCGGCAGAGAGCTTGCCGAGCAACTCGGGGCCAAGGGCTGAGGGTACACGTGCAGGATCTCCTCTTGGGAAGCGCCCGCATCGAGGGCACGGGGGGCCGTCAGTCCTTGCCGACCATCACTTCAGTAGCCTTGATGACCGCTTTGACGACGTCGCCTTCGCTAAGCCCGAGAGCCTCGGCGGAGTCCTTCGTGATCGCCGAAACAACGTCTTGCCCTCCGGCAAGGCGGATGACCACAGTCGACATGACGACACCGTGATCGACTCGTACCACGGTCCCTTCAAGCTGGTTCCTTGCGCTAAGTCTCATGGCGGAGAGGCTAGCGGTATCGCGAGGGCTGGCACTCGCAGTACGCTTCCCGAGCACGGGCAATCAAGAGAATGAAGCCATCGCCGACGCTGAGGCAGACGTCGCCGGCAACCCAATCATCACCGGCCCCATTGGGCGTTTAACCATGAACCTCGGGGGCCCGAGCTCGGTCGTCGGTTCGAGCGTGCAACCTGTAAACGTGCCCCCCGAGCTCACCAACCTGCAGGATCTTGCCCAGTTGCCCGCGATCCTCGGAGCCTTCCTCGCTCTGCTGGCGTTGGCCGCGTTGAGCTACATACTCATGACCTCGGGCCGGGTACGGAAGGTGGAGCTCGCCGTCTTGGCGGTCCCCGTTGTATTGGTCGTTGCGAACGCTGTTGCTATCTGGCCCGCCCGGAAGGCGGCTCACCGGAGCCCAGCGGAGGCGTACAGGTCCGAGTAAGTAACGGAGGGTGTCGGCGCCGGCAGTTGTGTTTACTCTTGAGGAAGGTGAGCTATCTCATCTACCCAAACTGCCGACACAGCGGCGCTCCAAACGGGGCCCAGGTTGGCGTGCAACCTCGCCTATGGTCCCAGTACGTCGTCACCTACTTCTGCGACCGCTGCACACCCCACTGGGCGCACCTCAGCGGCCCTCCCCGGGCTTGGCGGAGCTCGTCTTCAACGGCGACGCACTCGCCCACGGGTTCGGCGAGCGCACCCAGCAAGCAGGGCCAACGCACGGTGGCTAGGACTGACGGGGGTCGGTCGACCCCCGGACGACCAGTACCCCTTCGTGGTGGCGGGTGCCACCGCCCACCCGGGTGCCCCCCATCATGGTGAAAAGGTCGCTCACCGCCGCCGCCCCCAGCTGCTCTAGGCCCATGTCGTAGGTCGTCAGGGCCGGGTCCGTTTCCTGAGCGAAGACCGCCCAGTTGTCGTAGCCGGTGATGGCTATTTCCTCAGGGACCTGGCGGCCGGAGGCCACCACCGCCTCCAGCACGGCGGCGGCGATCTGGTCGGAGCCGCAGACGATGGCGTCGAGGTCGGGCGCGTCGGCCAGCGCCAGCCGGGCCGCTTGGCGACCCCAGCGCTGGGACCAGCGACCGTAGAGGGGGCGGCCGACCAGGCGCAGGCCGTGGGTGCTGAGGGCGTGGGTCAGCCCCAGTACGCGCTGCTGCACGGCCGGCGAGTTCTCCGGGCCGGTGATATGGACGAGGCGGGCCCGGCCTAGCTCGACCAGGTGGTCCACGACCCGGGCCGCCCCGGTGAAGTCGTCTTCGACGTGGGCGACGTCCCGGTGGTTGGTGGTGGGGCCGTGGACGTAGACGCAGGGGATCTTGGCTATGGCCGTTATCGACGGGGTTTTGCCCTGGTTGTCGCCGACCACGAGGAGGCCGTCCACGTGGCGCTGGCGGAGCGTGACGGCCAGGTCGGCCAGGCGGCTTTCGACCCCGCGGGCGTCGGCGATGATGGCCGAGAACTCCCGCTGCTCGAGCACCGATTGCGCCCCGATCACGATGGGCATGGCGAAGCGGTGGACCAGCGGGTCCCGCAGCAGCACGCCGATGATGCTGCTCCGCCCGCTGGCCAAGCTCTTGGCCACCAGGTTGGGCGAGTACGACAGGTCCCGGGCCGCCCGCAGTACCCGTTTACGGGTCACGTCGGAAATGCGGTCGCGCCCGTTTATGGCCTTGGACGCAGTGGTGAGTGACACCCCGGCCCGGCGCGCCACTTCGGTGAGGGTGGCCGGCCGGGACGGTGGCGGCCCTACCGGGTACTCGCCGGAGGGCGGCGAGCCCGTCACGAGTAAGCGCTTCCGCATCCTCAGGCCCCTATCTCTGCCAACTTTATAACCTAATTTGTAGCACCTAACCTTGCGTGCCGCCATGGTCCGGAGTAGCGTTACCTCCCGCAAGCGCACCGTTTGGGGGAACAACGCAGGATGGCGCCTGGTCGCGCCAGCTAAAGGACGCAGAGGGGGTCATGGGGCAAAGCGGCAACACAGCTGCCCAGGAGCCGGCTCGACGCTCGGGCCCAGCCGGTCCCGGCGACGGGCCAGTGAGCCCGACGGCGGCGGCCATGGTCCGCTGGCGGCCGCTCCGCGTGGACGAAGTCGTGCTTTCCGGCGCGGGCGAACTGGGCCGTTGGCAGCAGCGCAACAGCACCCGCACGCTCCCTCACTGCATCGAGCGCCTCTACAGCTCAGGAGCCGTGGCCAACCTGGAGCGCGTGGCCGCCGGCGCCGGCGGCACCGAGCCGCACCGAGGCATGCATTTTTCCGACTCCGACGTCTACAAAGTCCTGGAGGCGGTGGCGTGGGACAGCCATCGCGGCCTTCCCAGCGGCGTGGAGGAGTTCGCCAGCGAGGCCGCCGGGCTCATAAGCCGGGCCCAACGCCAGGACGGCTACCTGAACAGCTGGTTCCAGGGCCAACACCCCGAGCTGGCCTGGCACGACTTGCGCTGGGGCCACGAGCTTTACTGCGCCGGCCACTTCTTGCAGGCGGCGGTGGCCAACCGGCGGGCCGACCGGGCCCCGGAGCTGTTCGAGGTGGCCAACAGGCTCCTCGGGCACCTGCTGGCGACGTTCTCCCTGGACGACGGGGACGGGCGACTAGTGGGCGTGTGCGGCCACCCCGAGGTGGAGACGGCCCTGGTCGAGTTCTACCGCCTGACTGGCGACGCTCGGGCGTTCCGGCTCGCCCAGCGGCAAGTGGGCCTCCGGGGGCGGGCGGACGTGGCGTTGCCTACCTCGAGGCTCCTGGGCGACCGCCGCTTCCCCCTGTCGTACTTCTTGCACCATGCACCGGTGCGGGAGCGGGCGCTGGCCACGGGCCACGCCGTGCGGGAGCTCTACTTGCAGGCGGGCGTCGTCGATGTCGCCGTCGAGGCCCACGACCAAGGGCTCCTGGGCGCGTCCGAGGCCATCTGGGAGGACTTGTTCGCCACCAAGACCTACATCACGGGGGCGCACGGTTCCCGGCACCGGGACGAGTCGATAGGCGACGCCTACGAGCTGCCCAGCGACCGCGCCTATGCCGAGACCTGTGCCGCCATTGCCAGCTTCCAGTGGAACTGGCGGCTGTTGCTGGCGACCGGACGCGCCCGCTACGCCGACGCCATGGAGCGAGTGTTCTGGAACACCATCGCCGGGTCGGTCTCCCGGTCTGGGACGGAGTTCTTCTACTCCAACACCCTGCACCTGCGCACGGGTCACGACGGCACGGACGAGGACTCGCCCCGCCACCGGTTGCCGTGGTACGAG
>JBEKNX010000025.1:0-20098 GCA_049522375.1 Acidimicrobiales bacterium
GCGGTGCCGGACGAGCTCCTTGAGGCGGCCCGCATCGACGGCGCCGGCGAGTTGCGGATCTTTGCGGCGATCGTCTTGAGGCTGTCTGCCCCAGGCTTAGTCACCGTTCTTCTGCTGAACCTCGTCGCCACCTGGAACAACTATTTCCTCCCGCTCGTGATGTTGAACAACCCGCGGCTGTTCCCGATCACCGTCGGGCTGGCGCAGTGGAACGCGCAGGCGACGGCAGGCGCCGGGTCACAGGCGTTGTTCAACTTGGTCATCACCGGGTCGCTGATCTCGATTGTTCCGCTGATCGCTGCCTTCCTGTTCCTTCAGCGGTACTGGCAGAGCGGCCTGACGCTGGGCGGCGTGAAGGGGTAGCGCAGTTCGGGACATAGGAAAGGGGAAGACATGGACTATATGACCGAGGCGCCTCGTTACCGGTTCGCCGTGGTCGGCGCCGGCTGGCGCACCTTGGCCTACCTGCGCGTCGTCGCCGCGCTCGGCGAGCGCTTCCAGCTCACCGGAGTGGTGACACGGTCGCCGGAGCGCGCCGAGGAGGTGAAGGCTACGTGGGGGGTGGACGCGTCCCCTAGCCTTCAGGGTGCTTTCGAGGGCGGGCGTCCCGACTTCGTAGTGCTTTCGGTACCTCGCTCGGCGACGGTCGGGTGGCTTGAGGAGTTGATGGATGCCGGAGTGCCGGTGCTGTGCGAGACGCCTCCCGCAGCCGACCTCGCAGGCCTCCGCCGCGTCAGCGAGCTGTCGGCGGGGGGTGCGCGGGTGCAGGTCGCCGAGCAGTACCAGTACCAGCCTTTGCACGCGGCGCGTCTGGCACTGACGGACGGTGGTCTCATCGGCGACGTCTCGATGGCGTCGCTGGCGGTTTGCCACGACTACCACGCGTTCAGCTTGATGCGGCGCCACCTGAAGATCACGGACGAACCTGCGGTGATGCGGGCGAACGTCCTTCGCAGCCGCGCCGAGACCGGGTTCGAGACCTCCGGTCCACGGCGCTCACGCGGGACAGTCGAGGAGGTACGCACCGTGGGCATGGTTGAGTTCGGGGAAGGCCGGCTCGGTGTGTACGACTTCGCCGACGCGCAGTACTTCTCGTACATCCGGTCCCCTCATGTCGGCCTCCGAGGCAGCATCGGCGAGATCGCCGATCATCACGTCCGCTACCTGGGCGGTCTCGACGAACCCGTCACCCAAGAGCTCCGGCGGGAGCAGACCGGCGAAGAGGGGGATCTCGGTGGCTACTCGCTGCGTGGCATCTCCCTCGGCGAGCGGTGGGTGTACCGGAACCCCTTCCCTGGAGCGCGGTTGTCAGACGACGAGATCGCTATAGCCACCTCTATGGAGCACATGGGCCGGTACGCGAAGGGGGGGCCGCCCTTTTACGGGCTGGCGGACGCCTCACAAGACCACTATCTCTCTCTTTGCCTGCGCGAAGCCGCTGCCACCGGTGAGGCCGTTCGCACAGAGCCGCAGCCGTGGACGGGCAGCCTGCTCGACCCGACCGAGGTGGGGGCCGCGGCCCTGGAGGCGGTTGTCCAGGACCGCGGCACGAGCAAAACCAGGCTATGAAGCCTCGACGCCCTTATTGGGCCGGGTCATCGAAAGGCCGGGACGAGGGCATCGCGGAGGAGTTCCAGCATTGTCAGGTCGAACGGCGCGTTGAGGTGGACGATCCAGTGAGATACCCCGACGTCGATGTAGCGACGAAGTTGGTCGGCCGCATCATCCGGCGTGCCGATGACCCAGCTCTCGCGCTGACTGTCGAGGTCGATCCCCTGAGCCGAGGCGGCACGAGCCGCCATGGCTTCGGCGCGGGCACGCGTCGGCGCCAGCGCGAGTTCGCCGTGCAACGACACCTCGATATTGTCGAAGTCCGTCCTGAGCTCGCTGCAGAAGCTCTTGAGGACAGCCACACGTTCGGCGATCCTTTCTGGAGACCCGTACAGGTTCACGCTGTTGGCGTGCTTGGCAGCTATGCGAAGCGTGACGTCGCCGCCGCCGCCGACCATGATCGGCGGGTGGGGCAGTTGCAGCGGCTTCGGCTCGCAGGGTGCGTCCTCGATGCGGTAGTGGTGCCCTACGAACGTCGTGCGCGACTGGGTCCAGAGCGACTTCACGATGTGCAGCGCTTCGTCCAACCGTTCGAGGCGCTCCGACAGATCGGGAAAGTAAACGCCGTACGCCGTGAACTCGCGCCGCGCGTACGCGGCGCCCAGCGAGAACTCGAGGCGCCCGGCGCTGATCTGGTCGACCATCGCCGCGCTCTTGGCGAGCGTCGCAGGGTCCCGGTAGAGGGCGCCGTTCACCAGGACGCCGATGCGGACCCGGTTCGTGAGGGCGGCCATGGCGCCGAGCGTCGTAAGGGTCTCGAAGCAGGCGTCACCGTCAGGTCCGCAGTAGGGCAGCAAGTGGTCGAAGTTCCAAACGGTGTCGAAGCCGAGCCGCTCGACAGCTTGCAAGGCGGCAGCATATTCGGGCCACGTCACTCGCTGAGGTATCAGTTGTACCCCGAAGCGGAACATCCGTCCGCGGACCTGCATGATGTCTCTCCTTCAGTTGTTGCCGGAATATCTGTGCGATATTAGCGAAATTTACGTAAGCAAAGGTGGTTCGAAATGCTAGGCACGATGCGCTACCGCGTCCTTGGCGGGACCGGTATGAGAGTGTCCGTATATTGTCTGGGCGCGATGTCCTTCGGCGCCTGGGGGAACCCGGACCACGCCGAGTGTACCACGGTCATCCACGAGGCCATCGATAGCGGGATCAATTTCATTGACACCGCCGACGTCTACAGCCAGGGCGAGTCCGAGGAAATCGTCGGCAAAGCCCTGAGAGGAAGGCGCGACGAGATTATCCTGGCGACGAAGGCCCACAAGCAAATGGGTGAGGGCCTCAACCGCTCGGGGAACTCACGGAGATGGATTATAAAGGCGGTCGACGCGAGCCTCAAGCGCCTGGACACCGACTGGATCGATCTGTACCAGATGCATCGCCCGGATCCCGCAACGGACCTAGAGGAGACACTCTCGGCGCTTACCGACCTCGTCGGCCAGGGCAAGATCCGCAGCTTTGGTTCCTCGACGTACCCTGCGGACCTCATCGTGGAGGCGCAATGGGTCGCCGAGCGACGAAGCTTGGGCAGGTTCCGCTGCGAGGCGCCGCCGTACTCGCTCCTGGTGCGTGGGATCGAGCGATCAGTTCTGCCGGCGTGCCAACGCTACGGTATGGGGGTCGTAGTCTGGTTCCCGCTAGCCGGCGGTTGGCTCACGGGGAACGGTGCGCCACCGCCCGGGAGCCCTTCTGGCCGTGGCTACCAGGAGAAGTTGCAGCGGGTGAACGAGCTCGCGAAGTTCTCCGAGGAGCAGGGTCTGCCGCTCGCACACCTCTCGATGGCATTCACGGTGGCGCACCCGGCGGTCACCGCCGCGATCATCGAGGTGCACACGGTCGAAGAGCTGGGCGAGACACTTCGGGGTGCGTCGCTTGAGCTCGACGACGCCACGCTCGACAGGCTTGACGAGATCGTCGAGCCGGGCCGGGACATTGCTTCCGCCGATGGAGGCTGGGACTCGCCGGCGATAGCCGAAGCGGATCTGCGCCGCAGGCCGAGCGGCGACCGGGCGGCAAGGGCATGAGCTGCCCAGACGCAACCTCAATAGCTACTGGCCAACACAGGCCAGCTTGGGCGCTACCACACTCGCGACTGCTGCTCGAGCGGCGCTCCCGGTCGTCCGGGCCGTCGGCCATAGCCATCTCCGTCCCCTCAGACGAAGTCGTAGCCGAGAAAGCCTTACCGCTCGGACTGGACGCCATCGAATGCCGTACGGCCCGTGCCAAGTGCTCAGCGCGGGGCGTCGCCCGAGCTCTCAATCGACCTTCAACCTACCGATCCCTACTGCAACGAAAGGCGTGTTTAGCATGACGCTCCCGGAAAGCTCGCTGTTCGGCGCGGCCTACTACCACGAGTACCAGCCGTACAAGCGGCTCGAGGAGGACTTCCGCTTAATGGCGGCGGCAAATTTCTCGCTCATCCGCGTCGGCGAGTCCGTGTGGTCGACATGGGAGCCGTCCGAGGGCTCCTTCGACCTCGATTGGCTGGAGCCGGTGCTCAACCAGGCACATGCCCATGACATCAGCGTAATCATCGGCACCCCGACCTACGTCGTCCCGCCCTGGCTGAGGACGAGGTACCCAGAGACGACCGCCGAAAGGAAGACCGGTCAGCCGATCCCGTACGGTCATCGCCAAGACGTCGACTTCACCCACCCAGCGTTTCGCTTCTTCGCCGAACGCCTGGTCCGCAAAATGGTCCTTCGATATCGCGACCACCCCGCCGTAATCGGCTGGCAGTTGGACAATGAGCCCGGGAACGAGCTCTTGCATAACCACGCCGTCTTCCTCGGGTTCGTCGAGCGCCTGATCGAGAAGTACGGGACCGTCGACGCCCTGAACGACAGCTGGGGGTTGACGTACTGGTCCCACCGCATAAACGAATGGGGTGAGCTCTGGGCTCCCGACGGCAACACCGCGCCCGCCTACGATCTCGAATGGCGTCGGTACCAGGCAGAGCTGACCACGGAGTTCATCAATTGGCAGGCCAGCCTCGTGCGGGGGCACTCCAGGCCAGAGCAGTTCGTAACGACGTGCATCTCGCTCCACCGGCCCGCCATCGAGGCTGCTGCGCTAGCGCGAGGACTGGACGTGACCGCGACGAACCTCTACTACCCGACGCAGGACGCGCTGGCCATGCCGACTGCGGACGAACGTCAGACCGGGCAGCGGCAGCAGTGGATGCCGACGTACGGCACCTGGCGGCTTTACCAGCTCGCAGACGCTAGCCGTGGCGTCCGGCAGGAGCCGTTCCTCGTCACCGAAACGGACGCTAGAGCGGTGGGCGACGCCCATGTGAACTACCCGGCGTTCCCGGGCCAATGGCGCCAGGCCGCGTGGGCGCTCACCGCCCGCGGCGCGCGGGCTATCGAGTACTGGCATTGGCACACGCTGCACTTCGGCCACGAGACGTTCTGGGGTGGCGTCCTCGGCCACAGCCTCGAGCCTGGCCGGTGCTACGAGGAGGTCGCCCGCATCGGCAAGGAGCTGAAGGAGGCGTCACCGAGGTTGGTGGGTTACAAGCCCGACGCCGAGGTAATGATGCTGAGCTCGCCGGAGAGCAAGTGGGCGATGGAGTTCCAGCCACCACTTGCCATCGAGGGGACGACGATGCCGGACCCGAGGTCGTACGGGCGAGCCTTCGACGCCTTCTATCGCGCGTTCTTCGACGTCGGTGTACAAGTGAGCATGTGCACGCCGCAGCAGTTGCCACCCGATCCGCGTGAGATGGCGTCGCGCTGGCCCGTCCTGGTCGTGCCTGCCTTCTATATCGCCCGAGAGCCCGAGCTCGTCTACCTCAAGGAGTACGCGGAAACGGGCGGGCATCTCGTCCTGGGTTTCAAGAGCGGCTACGCGGACGAGAACGCCCGGCCCCGGCCGACGGTGATGCCCGGCGTGCTGCGCTCGGCCGTGGGCGCCTCCTACGACGAGTTCACGAACATCCCGAGCCCGGTCAATGTGACAGCCGAGGCCGGGTTCGCGTGCGACGACGGGGCGATGGCGACGGCGTGGGCGGACGGTCTCGTCCCGGAAGGCGCGACGGTACTGGCGCGCTACGACCATCCGTTCTACGGCCGCTGGGCCGCCATCACCACCAATCGGGCTGCGAGCGGTCGCGTGACGTACGTCGGCACGCTTCCGAACACGCGTCTCGGCGTGTCCCTCGTACGCTGGATCCGCGGGACGTCGCTCCCGCCCGATCCGTGGGAGCGGAAACCGGCTTCTGTCAGCGTGACAAGTGGCCGTGCCGCTGACGGCACACGCATCTGGTTCGTTAGCAATTGGGCCTGGGAAGCAGTCCGCGTCAGCGCGCCGGTCGCAGGGCGGGACGTCCTGTCGGACGTCAAGTTTGCCGCGGGGACCGACCTTCCGTTGGATGCGTGGGACGTTCGCGTCTTCGAGGAGCGGTAACCCACGTGAAGAGCATCGACGCCCCAGGTCCGCGAGCTGACGTTCGTGGAGATCCTAATCGACGACGGCCGGAGGGACCTCGGCGGAGTAAGGCTTGGGAGCAATATTTACATTTTGCTGCGTGGGTCGTCGAACTCCAGCTCCCCCTGACGTTGTTTGAGGGGCGGGTGGGTATTCCACCTCCCCACGGCAAGCGACACCCATGGCCAGGCGAGAGTGGCCAATCGCGACGGACTCACTCTGGCAATCCCACTAAAGGAGGCGTGGTATGACGCTCAATGGAAGGAACGCCCTTGTTACCGGCACGTCCCGCGGAATCGGGCCAGCAATCGCGAGAGGCCTGGCTCGCGAAGGCGCGGTCGTTCTCTGCCACGCCCGTCGGGAGAGCGATGCACGAGTGCTCGCGGACGAGCTGGGCGGCGTCGCGATCGTCGGCGATCTGTCGACGAAGGACGGAATTCACTCCGTCGCCGAGCAGGCAAGCGTGGCGGCGCCGGCGCTGCACGTGCTTGTGCACAACGCGGCCATCAACCCGAGGCCGAACGAGTCGTTCGAAGACGTAGACCCGGAGATCCTCGATGGGGTGCTGCGTGTGAACGTCTTCGCCCCCTTGTTTCTGACGCAGGCCCTCCTCGGCCCGCTCAGGGCGGCTGGCAGCGCACGAGTCATCATCCTCTCCTCGGAGGCCGGCCAGTTCGCCGGCGGCCTGCGCGGCGATGGCCTGAGTTATCGAGTCTCGAAGGCAGCGGTCAACGCCGTGTCGGCGATCACCGCCGCGGCGCTACACGGCGATGGCATCCTCGTTAACGCGATGCACCCAGGCTGGGTCAAAACCGACATGGGCGGACCGGCGGCACCGCTCGACCCCGACGAGGGAGCGGACACCGCCATCTACCTCGCCACGCTTGCGGACGATGGTCCTTCGGGCCGTTTCTTCTACCAGCGGCACGAGATCGAGTGGTGATCGAGCTCGGCGTCACTGTCCCGTCCGGCAACGACGTACCTCGCGAGCACATGGCGCGGGTTGCCGAGCTGGCGCGGGAGCTCGGGTACCACCACGTCTGGGCAGGCGAGCACCTCGTGACCGACAGCGCGACCGCGGACCGCGGGAAGTCGCTTGACCCACTAGTGATGCAGGTCGCCCGTCCGCCTGGCGCAGTAGGCGTAGACCGCACGGGAGTGGCGCTTGAAGAGCTGGCCAACGGCCTCGGGGTCCTTTGCCGCCATGGACACCAGGTCTCCGTCACTAATCTCGCTGTAGGAGCGCACACCCATATAGTGTCCGCAGGCGGAGCGAAGGTTCGATTGGCCGTCGCCCTTCTAACAAGAGCGTCTTCACCGCAGCCGAGAGCTAGCTCGAGCTGAACCGCTGGGCATACTCCCGCTTGCCGACAGCATAAACGGCCCAACCCTGGCCCGATGCGCCGACGGCGCTCACCAGCAGGCTGATCCCGCTCGGATTGCCGGCATTCGAGAACAAAATCTTGGGTTTGCTCCAGGTAGCACCGTTGTCGGAGCTATGGGCGAGGTCGACGCCGGTCGTATTGTCGAGCCAAGTGGCGAGGATGTCGCCGGCGTTGTCCTGGGAGAGCGTCCCGTCGGCGCCGACCTCGTCGGTGGCGATCGTCACCGCCGGGCCGAAGCCCGAGGAGGGCGAGAAGTGCCGGTACTGCACCAGCGAGCCCGAGGCATCGTCGGTCTCGAGCAAGCCGAGGCCGGACGGGCCACCGCCGACGGCCGGGTCGGTGCCGTCGCAGTCGACCTCGGCGAGGGGGCGCCACGGGCTCGAGCCGCCCGGCGACGTGGAGAGCTCGGCCGGTGTGGTCGAGGCGCTAATCGGGGCATAGGCATAGATCAGCGCCGCGCTGGAGCTCGAGGGGCAGGACGAGTAGCCCTTGTCCGCCAGCGCCACGAACACGCCGAGCACGCCTGGAGAGCCGACCAGCTGGGAGCCGAACACGCCGCCGAGGTTGCCGATCGTGTAGGCGCTCGCCGGCCGCGGGTTGAGGGTCGCAAAGGGCGGCGTCGTGGCCTCGGACTGGTCGGTTGGCGGGGCGAGCGAGTTAGCTTGGAAGGCGGGGTTCGACCCGGCGACCACGTAGCCTGCGCCGAAGTTGCCGCCGGGCAGCTCGACTGCCGGGCCGGCAGGCTCGCTATTACCCCCGACGAAGCCGACCGCGTGAGGCTCGAGGGTGAAGGAAGTACCGCCGTCCGTCGAGACGAACTCGTTCATGCCGTCGAGGTCGGAGCTGCCGGCGACGACACCGTCGAGGACGTAGATGCGGCCGCGGACGAGCAGCACGCTCGGGGTCCCGAAGAACTCGTCCGTGCTCGGGTCGGCCACCTCCAGCGTGACTGGGCTGCAGCTCGTAGAGCTGTTCGCCAGCTTGCAGAAACTCAGCTTGGTCGAGCTCTGCTGCCACACGACGTAGGCCGTCCCTGACGCGTCGACGGCGACGGCCGGCGGTGCGCCCGGGGCGCTCCCGACGGCAAGGGGGGTGCCGGCGGCGGCCGGCGGAGGCGTCCGCGTGGTAGTAGTCGTCGGCTGCGTCGTGGTGGTCGTGGTCGGGGCGCTGTTGCTCGGCGGAAGCGTGCCGCTGCTCTCGGGTAGGGTGCTCGCTATAGGGCCTCCGGTCGCCGCCTGAACACGGGCCTCGGCTCCGGCAAAGCAGGTGCCACGGCCACCGGTGAGGCCCACGTCGTAGACGCAGTCGGAAAGCAGGTAGCGATTGGTAATGCCTTCGGCCTTACAGTCCCGCTCCGCGACAGCGACGGTCTTCGGGGTCAGCGATGCTACAGTAAGCGCCCTGTTCGGGAAGGAGAGGTCGGTGAAGCTGGCCGTGCTCGTGCCTTTCGGGTAGTAGAAGAGCGAGCTCTGCTGGCTGATGCGCCAGCTTTGGGCGAACTGGTGGTAGAGCACGTCGAAGTTGTGCACGCTCTCCGAGGGCTGGCTGAGCACGTCCATGCTGTAGGCGACCCCGGTCGCCCCAACTAACTCGCCATACGGCTCCCCGGGGTCGCCGAGCAGGCCCTCGAGGTGCCCGGAGCGCGATGGCGGCACCATGATGGTCAGGTTGATGGCGTCGCTGCTGTTGCAGGTGATCACCTCGTGGGCGATGGCGATGGTGTCCCCGGAGAACACGGACACCGCCGTCCCGTCGGGCCAGGTGACCGTCGCCGATTGGGGCGTCTCCACCGAGATCCTTCCGCCGCCCGCGAGGGCGCGGCTGCCGTAGGTCACGGCTTGGCGGTCGATCCAGAGCTGCAGGCGCCCCGACTTGTCCCCGGCGAGCTCGACGACGTTACCGCCGACTCGCATCGCCGTCGCCGTGTCCAGCGCGACGTCGGCGGCGCCGGGGAAGCGCTGCTCACGGACCTGGATATCGAGGTCGTCGGTGGTCGACTTGACGAGGGTGAACTCGCCGGCGGCCTGGAACACGTAGCCGGCGCCGGAGAAAGTCAGCTCGTGCGGCTCGCCATAGGAGGCGGCGCTGTCGCTGCTCCCGCCGCCCTCGCTGCCGCCCGCGCCGGCGCCTTCGCCGAACGCGGCGTTGGCCTCCTGGAAGGCGACGAACGCGAACGCGTAGCCGAACGCTTCTCCGAGGGGCTCGAACGAGGTTTCGGCCGCGCCCTCCCCCGCCTCTCCCCCGACGGTCTTCGCCACCGCCGAGAGGCCGTCGAAGCCTTCGTGGACGCCGTGGAGGGCCTCGCCTGCTTGTTCCCCCGCCTCCCCGTCCGCGAGGAACCGCGCGTCCGGCTCGAGCCGCCCCGACATCCCGCCGAGCGCCGATGCCGGGACCGGCCGCAAGATGGTGTCGGCATAGCCGTTGAGCTCGGCCGCCAGGCGGACCTCTGGAGCGGTGACCGAGCTCGACGCCAGCACGGCCGGCAGTACCAAGATCTTGGGCGCGATGTGCGCCAATGTCTGCTCGATGGGCCTCGTGTCGAGGATGGCGGCCTTCAGCGCCGCGACCTCGGGGACCTTGGAGGTTTGGTACGCCGCCGCCGCCACCTTGAGCAGGTGCGTGAACGACGCCGGCAGGCCGCTCAGGAGCTTCGCTTTCGCCGCCGCGAACTGCGCGGGCGTGAGGGTCAGGCTCATCTTGTCGGCGACGAAGGCTCGGACCATGGTGGCCTGCAAAGCGGGGAAGCTCCCGAGCAAGCGGGAGGCCGCAAGGGCATACTCGGCACTGGCGTTCGTCTGGCGCACGAACCAGAGCGTTGCCCCGGCAGCGAGGGCGGCCTGGGCCCGGTCGAGCGACACGCGCATCCCGATGACGGCCCCGCCGAACCGAGTCTCTGTGTCGAGCAGGCTCTTGAGCCCGGCGAAGGCGGCCGCCTGCTTGACCGAGGGCGCCTTCACGGGGACCGGCAAAGTGAGCCGCGGCGTGAAGATCGACGTGAAGCCCGGCCCGGCCGGCATAGACGCTTTCGTGCCGCTCGTGGCCGAGTTCGCGGCAACGGGGACCGGGGCGAGCGCCGCCGCCCTCGAGCTGTCGCCCGGCACGGTAGCGACGCCTGAGCCAGTGAGCGTGAGAGCGACCGTCACCGCGGCGGGGAGCAGCGTTACACCGAGGCAGGGACGGCGGGTTCGGGCCTTTCTCAGATCCACGGCGGTCGCCTTTCCTGACTGCCAGTGCGGGTGTTGGGCCGGCCTAACGAGCCATTACACCCTCCGGGCGGTTCGTGGCGCCGTCCTCCCAACGACGGCGCCACGTGAGTTCGTACTGGACCTGCTAGGCCCCGGAGTGGACGTTCATGACGCCACTGAACCACTCCACCCTGGCCGGCGCAGGCACATTGGCCTCATGGAACGCCGGGGCGAGCTTGGACGCCATGAACTTCTCCTGGTCGGCCTGGGACTCCCAGGCTTCGACCACGATCAGCTTGTCCCCCGCCTCGGCGGCAATGTGGCTGATCATCCCGTGTGGCCACGCCTCGCTGTCCGGGACACCCTCCCAACCTATGATCTTGTTGACACTGTTGTAGATGTTCACTGCGTCAGGCGACGAGAACTCGATCACGACTACCTCTGCCATCTAGGTTCCTTTCGGTGACCCTCAGAAGCGGGTGTCGGGAACGCTAACAGCCAAACCTGCGACTGTCGAGTGGCCTCCGCCGAAGGTCATCGCTCCCACGAACAGTGGCGAGATACGCAGTCCGCTCTGGCCCAACAACTGGTAGCGCAAACCCTCGCTCGCCCTCTGAACATCCACGCCGAGGCCACGAAGAAGGCGACCCCGGGTTGAGGTAGGGCTGACTTCTCAGTTGCCGTCTCGGCCGGCCGAGGTAAGTCGCGCCTACTGCCTTGGGTAGGGTGCCTGTATGAGGCAAGAAGTCGGCCCTCCGCTCTGGACAGCCCGCGGACGTCTCCGAGAACGGTGCTGGCCGGCAGCCCTTGCCTTGGCGCTCGTCGGAGCGGCGCTGACCGTGGGGATGCCCACCGCGCCGGCCACCGCGGCGCCGGCGACGTCTATGGCCAGTGGGGCAGCCATCCGATTGACGAGCTTGTCAGTGTCACCGGACCGGGGGCTGGTCGACGGACAAAAGGTCACGGTGCGCATCTCGGGCGGCTCCTATGGGACAACCTACGCCGTGGCCGAGTGCGACCTGGCGGCGTTCATATTCTTGGCGGAGCCTTCGGCATCGCCACAAGACGTCTGCGACAGCCGCCACGACGCAGTTGTCACGGTGGCAGCCAACGGTACGGCCTCGGGGTCGCTCAGTCTGCCGGCGGTGCTCACGACAGCGCTAGGAGGAGTTGACTGCCGCAAGGCGAGTTGTTATTTGGCCGTCGACGCGCTGCACTCCACGGGCGGCGCGCCGGTCCTCGTAAAGGAGCTCAGCTTCGCGGCCGATGCCTGTGCCGCGGCCGGATCGTGCCAGACGCCGGTCGACGCCTGGGACCCCTCTCTCGGCCCTCCTCCCGCGGCTAGTCCCGTACACGCCAACGACGCGGCCGCGCTGGGCGCGACGGCCGCTGGCGTAGGCGGTTCGGTCACCGAGGCCAACCCTGTCGTCGTGCCGCTCCAACCGACGGTGGCCGGCGACCTGACCATACCGGGCTCGGTCACCGGGCCCTTCGACGGCCAGGCCCTCGCCGGTACCGACCCGACCAGCACCACCACGGCGACCACCACCGCGGCGACCACCACCGCGGCGACCAGCACTACTTCCACCACGTCCACCACGGCAACGACCTCCACCACCTCAGCCACGACCACGAGGCCAACTGCCCCGGTCCAGGGCGAGGGCCTCCTGCGCCTGGCTCTGGAAGCGCCAGGCACCTCGTGGGGGCCGGGCCAGCCCAGCTCGACCGTGGTCGACGCCACCCTGACCGATGTGACAACCCACCAGCTGGTGGGCACGCAGCAGTTCGTGCTGTTCTGGGGAGCCGCACCCTTCGTCTACGCCGGCTTCGCCGGCCCGGTCCGCACGTCGGACCATTACTCGGTGAAGATCTCGGTGGAGGCCCCGGCTTCACAGGGCGGGCTCTCCCAACCCGCGCCCGGGGCGCGTCCGCAGATAGTCCTGCTCGCCAGGGCGTTGGAGGTGGTCGGCACCACCAACCCTGAGTACCTGGCTTACGCCTACGCGCCGGTGATGTACGGGCGTTCCACATCGGCGCTCCACGACGTCCCCCTGCTCATGTACGCCGATGTGAGCCTGGAGGCGGGCGGCACCAGCGCTGTCTCCTACACCATCGTCTGGAGCCACGAAGATGCCGGGACGGGCTTCCTGCCGTTCTTGGAATGGGGCCGTTGGGGCCGGATGACCGACATTGAGAACGCCATCTCCTTCACCGTCTCTCCTAACGGCACGGTTTCTCGGGCTAAGTACCTGTGGGGGGGCGAGCCCCCCACAGGGTTCCCTGACAGCCAGACCGCGCTAAAGGAGGTCGACGAGCCCTTTGCCGGCACATGGTGGGGCCATCATCCCGTGTTCCGGGACGCCACCGGCAACAACGATTTCTCCGACCACGGGACGACCCCGTTCAGGTTCCAGCTCGCCCCGGTGGCTGCACCACCCGCCAACCAGACCCGTGAAGCAGTGATGGGCTCCAACCCCTTCACCTACCAGGTGATGGCCGAAGAAGTGGCGCGCTGGTACGCGGACATCTCGACCAGTCCGAGTTCCCCGGAGCCCGGGCAGGCAGAGCAATACGCCATCGTCGACCTCGACACCAGCGGTAAAGGGGTATCTTCGGTAGGAGTCGACGTCCGTCTGGCCGGCTACCCCCAATGGTTCCGTAGCGATCTCGGGTGGGGCTTCCCGCTGGTGAGCACCGGCCATGTGCGCACCGTGGTCAAGCTCCCCGTCGGCTGGCCGTCCAGCCGCATAATCGGAGTACAAGTAGCGGTGGAGCCTCCCTCGGCCGCACCCAGCCTGACCGTGCACTCGTTGCAGATCGAACGGTTCACCGGTACGGCCATCGAGCAGGTGCCGGCTCCGACTGCTCTCGTGGGGCCAGAAGCCCTCGACGTCGCACCGTCGTAGGCACCGACATCGGCCGTTGTTTTGGCCCCCTTCCCGTCCCCTAGGGGCCGACGCCGTCAACCACGTACATGCGTGCCTCCGCCGCGCCCTCACGGAACTTTCGGGCCTCCCTGTAGGTCTCGCCCCGGTACCACTCAAGGGCCGTTCGGCGGTCCGGGAACTCGACCACGACGGTCCTCCCCGCCGGTGCCTCGCCCTCCAGCACTTCGATGTCGCCCCCGCGCACGATGTACCTGCCCCCGGCCCTCTTGATACTCTCAGCCGCCACGGTCTTGTACGCCTCGTAGCGCTCGCTGTCGAGCACTTCGGCCTGGTAGATGACATACGCCGCCATGTTTGCCTCCGAACGTCGGGTCTGTCGCCCTGTGGCCGTTCATGATGTCGGTCCGGGGACGTGCCGTCAACCCCGGCCTCCGGGCCCTCCCTGGCCCCAACAACGCATTGGGGGCGGCCTCGGGGTCCGCCTCGCCGACCGGTTTAGAGCGGCTGGTAATCGGTCTCCTGGAACGCTTCGACCTCGGGCACCCACCGCTCGGCGACAAATGCGGTATGGACCGGATGGTTGTTGTAGACGTCGTATGCGGCACGATCGGTGAACTCCATCGAGAGGCCGAACTCGAACTCGTTTTTGTCACTGACCTGCTTGAGACGCTCGAAGTGCTGGACACCCGGGACATCCCTGAGGCGCATAGCGTCAGCCAGGAAAGCCGCTTCTTCAGCCGATCCGGCCGGATGACGGAGACGGAAGGCGACGGTGTGCCGGATCACGGGGACGAGGCTAGCGCCGACCAGGCCCCGACGCCAAGAGTGAGAAAAACGCGCTGAAAGTAGTCGAAGGTGGGCAAAGAGTGTTAGACCTAAAGGTGCGGGATTAGACGAAGCGTACCCACGGAAGGGGAGCAGTATGGCACATGGAAAGTGGTTCTCGGTCGACCGCATCGCGGCGGCGGTGGCTGCCAACAGGTCCCCTCAACACGTCAGCCTGTACGGTGCACCGACGGTGGAAGTCCTGGCCGGCACGCTCGAGACCGTCAGACCTCCCCAGCACCGGCGCGGTCGGCGTGCACCCGTGCCGACCGAAGAGCACCAGACGCCCCATGACGGGGACCAGGCGAGCCCGGAACTCGACCTGACGTCGCTCTAAACCTGGCCGTCCTGGCCCTGTAGACCGCCGGGGGCCTGGTAATCGCCCCGCGCCGTGCTGGGCATAACTGCGTTTACCCACCTCACATGTCCCCGGGAGCACCGGAGGGAAGGCCGCGCTCGAGGTACGCCAGCGCGTCATCGAGCAACGGGAAAAGTTGGCACTCGGGGTGTTGCACCCAGTAGAGCTCGGCGGCGACCATCACACCGAGGATGGCGCCCGCCATCGTGTACACGGCAAAGTCGTCGGGGGACAGACCGGCCCGTTCGGCGGCCAGCTCGGTTACCTGCCTGACGGTCTGAGCAGATTGGTCGAGCATGCCGGCACGCAGCTCGGGCACGGCGACGGCCAGTCCGGCCCGGCTACGCAGGTCTGCCAGCTCCTCTTCGGTGAGGCCCTCGAAAACGGTGCGCATGGCCGCCCGGACCGCCTGGACCGGGCCCAACGATTCGGGCTGGGCGCGGATGGCCTGGATGATGAGCGGGTCGTAGTCGTCGGTGAGGACCAGGTCCTCTTTGGCGGGAAAGTAGCGGAAAAAGGTCGAAGGTGAGATCTCCGCTGCTTCGGCGATCTGTTCGACGGTGGTGGCTTCGTAGCCCTGCTCCCGGAACAACCGGAGCGCCTCGTGCTGTATGGCGGCGCGTGTTTTTGCTTTCTTTCGCTCCCTGAGGCCACCGGCCGCCCCGGTCTCAAGCGGCAACGCGCCCACCTCCGGAAATTTCTCCTTCCGAGGCGACGGCGGCCGTGGCGCGGGCGGGCAGGAAGACGAGGGAGAGCACGAGGCCGACGAGAGCGAAGCCCACCGACACCAAGAAGGCGACGTCCGTGCCGTGCACAAAGGCGGCCCGCACCGAGGCGAGCAACGAGGACGACCGCAGGGCGCGAGCGACAGCAACGCCTCCAAAGATGCTCTGGCGCACGGCGTGGGCGGCTGCGGGCGAGAGCCCGGACAGGTGGAGCCGGCTCACGTAAGCCGAGACGAGGGCGCTGCCCAGGATGGCGGTCCCGAGCGGCGCGCCGGTGTTCTTGAGCGCCTGGAGGACGCCCGAGCCGACCCCGGCCCTGTCCTCGGACAGCTCTGCCAACGCGGCCGAGGCGACCGTGGCCATGGTGAGCCCGGCGCCGGCCCCGACGATGGCCGTGCAGGCGGCGACAAACCCTTCGCCCGAGGACAGGGTGATGGTGGCGGCCAGGCCCAGCCCGGCCGCCAGCACCAGGAAGCCGGCCGCGGCCGCCAGCTTGGCGCCGACCGCCTTGGCTATGTGCGCCGCCGGGAGCAGGCCGACGAGCATCCCGCCCACGGCGGGGAGCAGGCGGGCACCGGATCCCTCCGGGCTGGTGCCCATGACACCCTGGAAGTACTGGGGCATGGTGAACAGTAGGCCGATCAACGCCAGCGTGAGGATGGCAAAAAGGATGACGCCCCAGGTGAACGCGGCAGAGCGGAACAAGCTCAGGTCGATCAGCGGCTGGCCTCCGGGGCGGTGGCCGAGGGCGCGCTCCCAGGACAAGAAGGCCACGATCACGGCCAGTCCCAGGGCGAGAGGCACGAGCGCACCCCCCGACCCCCAACCGTGCTGGCCGGCCTGGATGAGCCCATAGGTCACGCCGACGAGGCCCCCGCTGGAGCTCACGACCCCGACAATGTCGAAACCCGGGCGCACCGGGGAGGCCGATTCGGGCACGAGCACCACCACAGCCACAAAGCCGAGCGCGGCCACGGGCACGTTCATCAGGAACACCCAACCCCACCAGTAATGGGAGAGGAGCCAACCTCCGAGGATGGGGCCGATCGGGAAAGCGACCATGTTGGCCGCCGCCCACGTGCTGACCGCCTTGGGGCGCTCCTCCTCGGAGAATAGGACGGCGAGGGCGGAAACGGCCATCACGACGAGCCCGGCACCGGCCAGGCCCAAGAGGGCCCGAGCGGCGATGAACTGGCCCGGCGTGCGGGAGAAGGCGCAAGCCAGAGACCCGGCGGCGAACAGCGCCAAGGAGCAGAGCATGACTTTCTTGCGCCCGTAGCGGTCACCCAGGAGGCCTGCCGGCAACATGGCCGCCGCCAAGACCAGGGCGTAGCCGGACGAGAACCACTGGAGGTCGGACTCCGAGGCCCTGAGGGCGCCGGCCAGAGTGGGGAGGGCGACGCTGAGCACCGTCAGGTCCATGCCCACGGCCAACACTGAGAGGGTTACACCTCCGAGCGCCCACCACCTGCCTCTCCTCATCGCCGTTGTCATCATCGCCAGCACCTCCTCTCAGGGAACCCTTAAGAATTCGCGATAGCATCCTAAATGATAGCGACTCCTAAATAATAGGGACTTTCGGCTTTTAGGCTTCGGGCTCTATGGGGGTGCTGAAAATCGTGCCGGCGCGAAGCTGCTGTCGCCCGTCCCGGGTGAGCCGCCAGGCCGATTGGCGGCCCTGCACGGTCCAGTCCCTCGGGCCGCCGACGAGGGCCGTCTCTTCGTCCACCCCGATCACCGTCACGCCAAGGTCATGGGGCAGCAGGGAACGGGTTACCAGGTCCGGCATCCGGGCCACGAAGGCGTCGAAGTGGGGGATGACCCGCAGGTGGGGCAGCAGGCGCAGGCCGGCCGTGGGCGCTTTGCCGGGGTGGCGCAGCGACGGCACCCAGGACGCCATCGCCATCGCCCCGGCACTGCAGCCGGCCAGGGCGGCGCCACCCCGCCAGGCCGCCACGATCGCCGCCCACACGGCGGTGCCGCGCAACGTGCCCGCCAGGTAGGCCGGGTGCCCGCCGGAAAGGTAGACCAATCCGGCACCGGCCACCTGGGCGGCCAGTGCCGGGTCGTCGGCGTCGTCGCGGTCGTTGACGGGGATCACCACAGGTTCGACGCCCAGGCGCTCGGCCTGGGCCACGCCCAGGCTTTGCCAGTGTCGGACCACCGCCGCCCCGTCGGGCACGGCCGCAGTGGCGAGCTGGACGTAACGGGGTGGGCGCCCGGCCAGCAGCCCCCTTTCGATGTCGGCCATTTGCGGCAGGTACTCGCCCGAGCCCACCAGTGCCAGCGGGCCAGGGCCGGCGCTCGGGGTCATGGTGCCCTCCCTAGGCGCCCCCGAGCTGGCGGCCCCGTCCTCGGTCAAGCGAGGACGGGGTCGGCCAGGCGGCGGCGGGCGCGGCGGCTATCGGGGACGTCGCCTTTGGCCTCGTACAGCTCGAGCGCCCGTTTTACAGAGGCCCGCGCTTCTTCGGGGCGGCCCGCCGCCAGCTGGACATCGGCTGTGCCCATGTAGACGTCGGCGATCCACGAAAGTTGATCGCTGCGCTCTACCCATTCCACTGCCTCGGCCGCCAGCGGGAGCGCCTGGTCGCCATCGCCCTCCCGGGCCGCCACCTTGGCCAACAACATGCGCCACTGCGATTGAGAGACAACGTCCTCCGCCAGGGCCAGGCTGCGGCCCATGCGGGCCAGATCCGCGGCGGGACCGGTCTGGCCCTGGCGCAGCTTGATCTCCCCCAGCAGTGGGGCGACGGTGGAGAGATAAGACCGTTCGTTACGACGGACGAGCTCGTCGAAGATATAGGTGAGGTGGCGCTCGGCTCCGTCGTAGTCGCCGAGGATCTGCTCGGTCAGGGCGCTGGTGAACGCGAGATGGAACAGGTGAACACTGCTGTGCATTTCCTCGAACACCGTTCCGGCCTCGGCCAGCGCCGCCCGCGCCTCGCCCGGGCGATCGAGGAAGGCGAGCAGCGGTCCCTCGGCCATGCGCCGAGAACCAGTCAGGGTGCGGCCGATGTCGCCCACCTCAGCCTCGTGGCGCAGGAGCCCGAGCACCTCGCCGGCCCGCCGCGGCCCGGCCAGCAGCCCGGCGTAGCGCCAGGTGTAGGCTTCTTCGAACAACTGACGATCGCCACAACGCTTGGCGTGGTAGATCATCTTTTCGGCAACTTCCACCATCGGTTCCCAGCGCGCCTCCAGGTTCAGGCGTTGCCGGGACACCGAGTAGGCCAGGGCGAGGCCCTCGTCGTCACCCGTTGAGCCGAAGTACTCCAGGGCTTCGGCCGCCGTCCTGGAGATCTCGTCCAGGGTGAGGGCGGCCTCGGTGTGCGCGGCCGTGCCCACCCACGCCAGCCTGGCCCGTAGGAACAACCCCGGGTCACCGCAGTGCTCGGCCTCCCCGAGCACGCCGTCGAGAACGGCGCGGGAGGCGCCCATTTCCTGGGCCCGGAACAGGGCCACGCCCTGGCGGCACCGCAGGTCCAAGCTCAACAGGGTGCCCGGCACGAGGTCGGCGGCCCGGGCGTAGAGGGCGGAGGCGGAGAGGAGATCGGTGGCCATGAGCCGCCACGCCGCCGCCGCCTGGCGTTTCGCCGCCTCTTCGGCCAGTGCCCCTATGCCACCGTCGACCTCGCCCATGGCCCGTCGCAAGACCACGGCCTCGGCCAGGTGGTGCCCGACAAAGTCGTCGGCCCCACCGGACAGGACATCGGCCCGCTTGTCGAGCCAGCGCGCCAGTCGTTCGTGGAGGTTGGCCCGGCGCAGCTTGGGCAGGGCTTGGTAGGCCGAATCACGGACCAGTATGTGGGTGAAGACGAAACCGTCCTCACCGGGCATGTCGCTGCGCTCGGAGCGGACCATCTCTTTTCTCGCCAATGACCGCAGGTGCTCGGCCACGGCCGAGGTCGCCAGCCCGGTCAGCTCGGCCACGGCGCCGGCATAAAAAAGCTGGCCTACCACGGACCCGGCGTCCAGCACCTGGCGTTCGCCGGGGGACAAACGCTCGAGGCGCGCCGCCAGCAGGGCACCGATGGTGGGCGGGACGGTCACTGCGTCCTGGCCGGCGACCAGGTGCCACCCGTCGGCGCCGCGCTGGAGCACGCCGTCGTCGACCAGCATGGCCAGCAGATGTTCCACGAACAACGGCGTGCCGCCGGCGCCCGACACCACCCGGTCGAGGGCGTCCGCCGGCAGGGCGGCCCCGTCGAGGAGCTCGGCGACGAGCTGGGCCGACTCGTCCCGCGACATGGGTTTGAGCAACATAGTGGTGACGTTGAGCTTTCCCCCGCCCCAGGTCGGATGGTCGTCCAGGAACTCGAGGCGGGCCAGGCACAACACCACCAGGGGCGCATCGCGGGCCCAGTCGACGACGTCTTCAATAAGGGAAAGGAAGGCGGGCTCGGCCCAGTGGAGGTCTTCGACGACCCAGATGACCGGGCCCGCCCGCGCCAGGGCCTCGAGAAAACCACGGAGCGCCCACTGCACCTGCTCGATGGCCGCCGGTGTGCCGCCGAGGCCGGCGAGAGGGGCGAGCAGCTCGATGACCTGTTTGGCATCGGCACCGTCCCCGTAAACCTCGACCAGCCGGGCGCGGCCCTCCTCGTCGGTTTCCGTCCCGACCAGACGGGCCGACGCCCTCAGCATCTCCAGCAGAGGCCATAGCGAGGTTCCGTCCCCGTAGGACAGGCAGCGG
>JBEKNX010000026.1:0-21572 GCA_049522375.1 Acidimicrobiales bacterium
GATTTCGACGTAGAAGTCGCCGGTGTCGTTCCAGGTTTCGGCCGTGACGGACTGGGTGACTGCGCCCGTTTGCGAGGACTCGGCCAAGATACTGTCCTCCTCGGCCGCCTGGTCATCGGCGGCCCCGTAGAAGGGAGCCCCGTAGAACGGTGCACCGTAGAAGGGGCTGTAGTCCGAGGACGCGCCATAGAAGGGAGCCCCGTAGAAGGGTGCGCCGTAGAAGGGTGCGCCATAGAAGGGTGCCCCGTAGAAAGGGGCGCCGTAGAACGGGCTGAAAGTGGCCGAGCTGTCGTTGTTGCCCGAGGACTCGGCCTGGACTACGGGGATGTCAGGAGTACCAGAGGTCAGAGATTGCTGAGCGAGCGAGATGTCGGAGAAGAGCAGCACCTGGTAGTCGGCCGTCACGTTGCTGAGCTGGACGTTGACTTGCTCGCCCGGCTGGATGGGGAAGTCGTACCAGAGCCCCTCGCCCGCGTAGGTGATGCTCTGCGTGGCCGTGCCGGTCGACTGCCCCCCTTGGCTTGCTACCGGGTTGACGCCCTGGGCATTGCTCCAGGACGTGTTCGAGGGCCCGAGGGACGCTGTCGGCACGACGGACACGTTGTCGAGGAAGTCGCCCTCGCTGTCCGCCGGGGTCGTGTCGGTATCGTCGAACTCGAGCTTGGTGCTGGTCGTTGTGGCCGTGAGGGTGTACGTGGCGAGCGTCCAGCCGAAGACACCCTGGAGGTCGGGGGCCACGCTCTGCCCGCCCCACTCGACCGACATCGTGTCCTGTGCCGATGGGGCGGTGCCGGGACGGGCTGCGTAGGCGAAGCTGAGCGTGTACTGAGTGCCCGGTACGGTGGCAACGGTCTGGGTGAGACCGCTAACGCAGTCCGAGGCAAGCTCTGCGTACTGGGTGCTGTTGTCGTAGGGGGTAAACGGGATCGTTCCGGCAGTTTCCAACTCGATCCCGCAGTCATTGGTCGCCGACCAACCCGGGAACGGCTCGGTTGACACCACGCCACCCGGATAGGGGACCGTCCCTGCCGGGGAGAAGTAGGCCCAGGTAATGCCCGGCTCGAGCGCGGTTACCGACGGCAGGTCGAAGTCGCCGTTCGTCAGCAGCTGGTTGCCCTGAACGGTCACCGTGACGGGCACGGACGGGCTGCTCTCTGCGCTCGTGGTCGGACCGACTTCAAAGGCGTCGAGGGCGTACGCGTTGGTGTTGGCCAGGAGGGTGACCGAGATGCTCCAAGACCCGGTGGAACTGCTAACGGTCTCCCCGAGCCAGTACCCGTTGGTGGCCGCCACAACGACATTCGTACTGGCGTCCGCGGTGCCGGTCACCGTGACCGTTGGCGACGTGCAGGTGTACACGGCAGCGGTGGACGAGGCGCAGTCGCCGGAGGTCACGGACAAGTTAGTCGGAGTTGACAATCCGGTCGCCTGGGCTGGCGCTGCCACCGCCGCCTGCGTAAGCGACAGGCCCACGAGGGCGGCTGACGAGACTAAAGCGAGGCGGGGCGAGCGAGTCCTCGGCCAGAAGAAGCGTAAACGCATCGAAACAGTCCCTTCCGTGTTGCCTGCCCCAACACGCGGAGCAACCTCTGGCTAAACTCGGTTAGGGCACCTTAACCGAGTACGTTCGGTATAGCAACTCATCAGGTTCGGGGAATCTAAGAAAGTGGCAGGACGTCACTTGCCGCGGCAGAGCCCAGACGCAAGGTGCATTGCGGAGTCGACATCGAGGGCACGCCCGGCAGTCTGTTCGCTGGAGGCGGCGGGACCGAGCCGGCGGCGCGCCTCCGCGACCCGTTCCTCCAGTTCCGCCTCCTGGTAGTCGAGCCGGGGCGACCCGATCAACTCGCGTAGGCCTTCGGACGCCCCCATCAAGCGGAAGGCCTGGGGAGGGCACCTGGGCGCGCCGAGCATGGCGATGTCGTCGAAGAGCATGCACAGGGACCACCGGTCACCGGTGAGGGCGTAGATGCGCAACGCTTCGGCGTAGTGGTCGCCGGCGGCGTGGACGTCGCCGAGTTCTCGGGTGGCGTTCCCCAGGTTGTGCTCGGAAATGGCGATCCCGTACAGGTCGCCGACCTCGAGCCCGGCCCGCAGGGCCTCCTCCAGGTGCAAACGGGCCTCGGCGTACTCCTTGCGCAGGTACGCCAGCATGCCGATGTTGTTGAGGGACACCCCGATCCCCCATCGGTCGCCCAGCTCCGTCCGGATGGCGAGCGCCTGTTCGCTGAGCTCCTGGGCTAGTTCGTACTGACCTTGATGGGCGGCTGGCATGGCCAAGTTGCCAAGCAATGTCGCCTCAGTGCGGCGGTCACCGAGCGCCCGGCGCAGTTCCAGGCTCTGCTCGAAGCGCGCCCGGGACTGCTCGGGGTCGCCCCGGAGGTTGGCGATGAGGCCGCGCACGTGTGCCACCCGTCCCAGGCCGGCGGTGTCGCCCAGCTGCTCGAAGGCACGCCAGGCCTCGTCCAGCTCCCTCCCGGCCTCCTCGTAACGGCCCTGCTTGCGCCTGGGCTCCGCACGGCTAGTGCGCGCCCAGGCCGCGGCACCGTTGTCACCGAGGCCCTGAGCCAGCTCGAGCGCCTCGGTGTAGACGGCCTCGGCCTCGGCCAGCTCGCCGCGCAGCTCCAGCACCGCTCCGAGCTTGAGCAGGACCGGCCCCCGCTCGTGCTCGGGTAGCAGCGGCGCAAGGCGTCGGAAGTAATCGACGGCAGCCTCGTTGGCGTAGCGGGCCACGGCCGCCTCGCCGGCTCGCCGGAGGTACTCCCGCTTCTTGGCCTCCTCGCCGCTCCACCAGAAATGGTGGGCCAGCAGGTCGAGTTCTCCCGGTTGGGCCTGCTCGACCCAATGGCCGATACGGCCGTGGAGCACCGAGCGCAGGGCGAACGGCACGCTCTCGTAGGCGACCTCCCGGATCACGGCGTGCTTGAAGGCGTAGCCGTCCATCTCGGGGCCCTCGGGGACCACCAGGTCGGCAGCGGTCAGGCGCCGGAGGTGGCCGGTGACCTGGCGCCGAGCGCCGAGCTCGGGGTAGGCGCCCGTCAGCACGTCAAGGTTGAAATCGCGCCCCACCACGCTGGCCACTTTGAGGGTGCGCCGGGACGATTCGCCCAGGGTGTCGATGCGAGAGAGCACGAGGGAGGCGAGGGTGGCGGGCAAGTCGGTCAGAGCCGCTTTGGTGCCGGCCGGGTCGGCTCCCTCCGCATGCAAGTAGTTGACGAGCTCTTCGAGGTAGAAGGCGTTGCCTTCCGCCCGCTCGACCAGCAGGCGCAGCAGCTCCGCGGACGGCGGCGTCTCGGGGCCGTACAGCTCGGCGAGCCGCGCCAGTACCAGCTGCCGGCAGCTGGCCTCGTCGAGGCGGTCGAGCTCGATGACCGACACGTGCTTGAGGTCAGGGGCGGCGAACCCGTCGGGGCGGTAGGTGAGCAGCACCAGCACCGGTAGGGACGCCACAGCCCTGGTCACCAGGTCCAGCAGGTCCCGGGACAGAGGGTCCAGCCAGTGGCAGTCGTCGAGGAAGACCACGAACGGCCCGTCGGCGGCCCGGCGGCTCAGGTAGCGGACAAGCAGCGACTCCAGCGAGGTCTTGCGCAGTTTGGCGTCGAAGCTCCGGGTCAGGTCGTTGTCCTCGAGGGTGATGCCGAGGGCCGTCCCCAGCAGGGGTAAGCGGGCCAGCAGCTCGGCGTCGGCCTCAGCCAGGGCTCGTTCCAGATCGGGCCGGGGGTCGTCATCACCGGTCAGGCCGAACAACGAGGCCCACACGCTCTGCCAGGCCAGGTAGCTCGTCGCCCCTCCGACCAAAGCCGCCTCTCCGGCGTGCACCGGGACGCTCTGGCGGCGCAAGACGCCTATGAGCTCGTCGGCCAGGCGCGACTTCCCCATGCCGGCCTCGGCGGCCAGGCCGACGACCTGGCCCCGACCGGCGGCGGCGAGCTGGGCCAGCTCCTGCAGCCGGGCGAGCTCGGCGGCCCGGCCGATAAGGGGGTGCGCAGGTCGCGGCTCACGGGCCGGCCCCCTTCGGCTCCGGCCGGTCAACGATCTCACGGCGATAAGGGCTGACTTCCCCTTCGCCTTGAAGTCGGGCTGGACCTCGAAGATGAACCGGCTGCCTGCCTCCCGGGCGACCTCGGCGGTCACGTAGGCCTGTCCGGCGGGTGCCGCGGACATCAGGCGGGCGGCCAGGTTGGCGGCGTCACCGAAGCAGCTGAACGTACGCCGGTAGCGGTGACCGCAGGTCCCGCTGAGCAGCCGGCCGCTGGCCACGCCCACCTGGATGCCGGTAGCCGATGTCTCGCCCTCCATGGCCAGGATTTCGAGGGCGGCGGCACAGGCCCGGGCGGCGTCGTCCTCGTGGACCAGCGGCGAGCCGAAGGTGGCGTAGAGATAGGCGCCCTTATCGCCGACGGTCAGCCCGAGGACGTTGCCTCCGTGGCCGTCCGCGACCCACTGCACCCGGCGGACGAAGTCGTCGAGGAGCCGGGGAGCCTCGGGTTCGTTGTCGTAGTCGATGCCCCCGAAGCGGATGAACATGGGCACCACCGGGCGCAGCTCGGCCAGGAACTCCCCGCGCCCGGCGTGCATGCGCTCGTAGACCGCCGGGAGCAACCATTGGCGCGACACGGCACGGGGCAGCTTCGGGTTGGGCAACGGCGGTGGCAGCGGGCCCTGGGGCGCGGCCAGGGGGCCGACGACGCCCACCCGGTCGCTCCCGTGCCCGTGCACCACGGCGAACTCGATCTGTGCGGCCAGGGCGTCCAGGGTCGCCGCCTCGACGACGACCTGCCCCCGCTCGGCGTGGTGCTCGGCCGACGCCAGCCGGTCCATGAGCGCGCCGGCCAGGACGTCGATGAGCTGGACGTCCGGGTCGCCGACCACGAACCGCCGGGCCGGGCCGGCGGCCACCGCCACCTTCATGCCGATCTCGAAGGTCTGGCCGCCGGGCGCGGCGATGGTGCGGACCTGCGCCATAGCCCGGTGCATGTCCAGCCCGCAGGCGACCGCCAGCCGGCCGTCGTCACCGTCGAACCAGCAGGTGACGGCGTCGCCGCTGAAGTAGATGACGCTGCCCCTGTAACGGTGGAGCTCGCCGAGCACGGCGTCGAAGACCACGTTCAACACGACCGTGAGCTCCTCGGCACCCCGCTGGGGGCCGAGCTGCCGGGCGAGCGCCTCGGTCAGGGGGGTGAAGCCGGAGATGTCGAGGAACAGAGCGGCGCCCGTGACCCGGTCGAGCATGGGCGTCCCCGCGGCGAGGGCCCGGCGGCGGTCACCCGGGATGTAGGCCTCGGGCGAGTCGGCGAAGGCCCGGAACCGGGGGCGCTCGGCAGTGGCGGCACTGTCCTCAGCCGGGGCCCTCGAACGGCCGCTTCTCACCATGACGTCCACCTCCTTGCTTCTGCCCGGGCCGGACGGTCATCTACGATTGCGAGCGTAGCGGCGCGCCGCGCGCCGGCGTCGCCGTCTTTACCAGCGCCTGGTCGAAAGCTTCCACGGACGCCGACCTCGGGACTATCTCGGCGACTATGGCTCGGTCCCGCTGCTCAACTCAGTATGTGCCAGGCCCTTATGTGCAAAGCGTAACTTGCGGTTGGGGAGGGCCTGCGGTGAGCCAGTGGTTGGCCCATCGGTAGGTGAACGCGGGGTTATTGGGGCTGGCGGAGACGCTCACGACACCCAGCGTCGGCAAGTGGGTCGTAACCGGCACGGTATCGACCTCGGTGGCCTGCTGTGCCTTCCCCCATGGGTAGGTGGAGGCCACTAGCTCTGACCCTCCCGCGCGCCGCATCGGCTCGAAGTGGCCGTAGAGACCATACCCGAAGGCACTTCCCGTCTTGCTGTACCCGTCGATGACGGCATTTGTGACGGTCCCCCAACATGAACTGTTCCCCGGAAGGCCGGGGGAGTCGAAGTGCCAGGCCGTTCCGCTCGAAGTGAGGAGCATTTCGACAGGCAGGCACGATACCACCGCCGTCCGGCCACATCCCACGGGGACGAAGTCGTCGCTTAGCCATAGCACGTGGCCGCTTTTGCTGGCGATGGTGATGTGCTCGACCGCTCGGGCGTAGCCGGCGGGCACGCCTGCGGCGGCCGATCTCACGCTGAAAGTTGAGTCCTTGCCCAGCGCGTCTTCTATTACTGCGTAGCCGGTTTGCGTCTCCTCGACCCCGGCAGTTCGCTGTGTCGCGTCGACGACAAGGCGGTAGAAGGCGATAGTAACCGCGCTGCCTGTCGCTGATGAGCCTGCTCCGTAGGCTGAGCCGTCGAGACCGCCTATGACAAGAAGGGCGCAAACCGACGACGCTGCGGTCCGTCCAACCCTCCCAGCCAGCCGCCGGGCGCCTCGGTGCGCGGGCATCGGAAGGAAACTAGCAGCGCCACTCGTGGGACACAACGGTTGCCGGGTGCGATGGCGGATGCCTGGGACCAGGTTGTTCGGGACAGGGTAGGGGATCGCCAACCGGGCTCCCTCACCGGGCTCGCTCACCGGGCTCGCTGTGACCGCAAGCGCGTGATGCGACCTGAGGACTTGGAGACTGAACGCCACGAGCGACCTTTTCTCGGTAGTTCCGACTTGCCGTTCCAGGGACCAGTGACTACTTGGGTGAGCGAAGCTCACCCGGACGGGTGGGCTAAACCCGCTTCTGCGTTTCGACCAGATGAGAAGAACCATTCAAGGGGGTAGGTCCGGGGTAAAGCAGCGGCTCACATCGTTGATGGCTTATATATTGGCTGTGAGCCCGCCTGGGCCTGACACTTGATTATTCGAGCGCCCGCGCCGATCGCCACGCCGTCGAGCGCGCCCGCCGCCCCGAAAGCGCCCGTTACCCCCGACAAACAGGCCCGTTTTGTGCAGTTACTCAGGTGGGCCGGTGTCGTCTTGTTAAGTACCTGCGATTGTTTCTAAGCAAGATCACAATTCGTTTGGGCATCTCGTCGTTTGGGGCCATCGGGTCGCCGTCGCCAACGCCAATCACCGGCGGTGCTTGGAAATGCAGCACCGGACCGAGCGCCAACAGGAGCTTACGGGCCACGAGGTGGCCCTGGCGCTGTCCGAAGCAAAGTGGTAGACGGCTTTCGAGTCGGCGCCCGTCGCCATTGTCGAGCTCGACGTCGACGGTGCTGAAGGCGTCGGAACCGAGACCCAGGACGCTCATTGCCAAAGATGGGTTGCCACCTGGGACAGGGTTTCCTGTATGGACAGCCCCAAGCCGCTCGATGAGGAGGATGCCGTTAGGCCCTCAAGATGAGCTTGTCACCACCACTTATGCTCCAGGGCGCGGTCGGTACCGCCGGTGCGGTCGAGGGCGTCGAGCTCGGCCATGTCCTGGTCGGACAGGGCGAAGTGGAAGATCTGGGCGTTTTCCTCGATACGCTCCCGGTGGGTCGACTTGGGCAGCACCACCAGGTCATGCTGTATTCCCCAGCGCAACAGCACTTGGGCCGGGCTACGCCCCACCCGCTTCGCCACAGTGCTGACGGCCCGGTCGGAGAGGTGCCGACCGGTACCGAGCGGGCTGTACGCCTCCACGGCGACGTTGCGCCGCTGGCACCCCTCGACCAGCGCCCGGCGGTACTCGAAGGGGCTGAGCTGCACTTGGTTGACCGCCGGGGGGACGGTGGCGGCCGGCACCAGCGCCTCGAGCTCGGCCACGTTGAAGTTGGAGACGCCGATCGAGCGGGCGTGGCCTCGCTCGTGCGCCCGCTCCATGCCCGGCCAGGCCCACAAAGGACCGCCCTGCGGCCAGTGGATGATGTACAAGTCGATGTAGTCCACGCCTAGCCGTTTCAGGCTCTGCTCGGCCTTGGCCGCAGGGTCCTTGGCGCCGGGATAGAACTTCGTCGTGATGTACACCTCGTCGCGCGGCACACCACTGTCGTGCAGGGCCCGCCCGACGCTTTCCTCATTGCCGTAGGCCTGAGCGGTGTCGATGTGACGGTAGCCGAGCTCAAGTGCCCATCGCACGGCCTTGACACACTTGGTCCCCTCGGGTACTTGCCACATGCCGAGCCCGAGCACCGGGATCCGGTTGCCGTCCGCCAGCGTGCGGGAGCGCCCGTCGTTCGTTGCCGGATTGGTTCCCATAGCCGATCTCCTTGGTTCTCCGTTCTTGCAGGGGTTGTCAGTTCTTGCAGGTCCAGCTGAACTTGCCGTTGAGGCTCCTGTTCCCGGCGCCGTTTTGCCAGTCCTTGAAAACGAAGGTACCCGAGCCATTCTTGACGCCGGCCCCCGCCACTGTGCGTCCTGGCCCAGTCCTTTTGCGCATTGACTATCCCTTTCCGCCAGTCTGTCCCATTCTCGCCCGTACCGACTGCGGGGACGCTAGCCAGCGAGAGATGGGCGCGCAACCCTCTGCCCGAGAGGCGTGAGCAGCCAAGTGTGAGGTGGCGGAGGATCCGGGCGTCTACCGCGTGCTCAGCGCCGGCGGCAAGCCGGCGCCGAGCGCATTAGAGGTAACGCCCACGCCAGTGGCGCGGGACCTGGTTGGGGATCTTCGTCTTGGCCGGAAAGCGGGCTCCGGCCGCCTGGCGCCGGAGACGCCGGTGACGGGCCCGGCCTTCCATTTCGGACCGGTGGTACTGGACGAGGCGCGCCGCAATATAGGGGTGGAGCAACATGATTACCTCCATCGGGGAGCCGCGCCAATTGGCGCAGCTGTACCGGTGACGTACGAGGGGCCGGGCAGGCCGGCAGTTAGCTCTAGCGGTCTGGGGTGGACGTGGCCGGACAGAGGCCAGGCGTGACCGGAAGGGCGGGCTCAAAGATCATGGACATCCGCACCTCCTCACAGCTCGGTGGGCAGTGGGGACAATTACAGCCTCTGCGGGCCGTCGCCGCCACTGATTTACGCGCCCGGCACGGCGCACCGGCCTGGCACCGGCGTGGCATAGTCTTAACCGTGAAGTTGGCGGACGTAGGGCTCATCGGCGCCCAGGACCACTACCTCGCCGTGGTGGCCACGCCGCGGGCAGACGGGAGCGCCCAGGCGTCGGTCGTCAATGCCGGCATATTGGACCACCCGGTCTCAGGAGCGCAGGTGGTGGCGTTCGTCACCTATGGCCGGGCAAAGCTGGCCAATTTACGCGCCCGGCGGCAAGCCACGGTCGTCTTCCGGGCCGGCTGGCAATGGGCGGCCGTCGAAGGACGGGCCCAAATAATCGGCCCCGACGACCCTTACCCCGGGTTTGACCCGGAGGCGCTCCCCGAGTTGCTGCGGTCCGTCTTTAGGGCCGCGGGCGGGACGCACGACGACTGGGCCACCTTCGACCGGGTCATGGCCGAGGAGCGTCGGTCCGCCGTCCTGGTCCAGCCCGAGCGCATCTACTCGAACCCGTCCTCCTAGTGCCGCCACAACCGACCTCGGCGCTCCGTGGTCGCCGGCTCGCCGGTCCGGGCGACGCCCCCGTATAACGTCACGGCGATGGACCTCCAAGCCAAGGTGCTCACTGTTTCCGAGTCCGTCCATGCCGGGAGGCGGGAGGACCGTTCCGGCGCCGCGCTTATGGCCACGCTGGTCCAGCACGGCTTCAGGGTGGTCGAGCGGCGGACCGTTCCCGATGGCGTCGGACCTGTGTCGGCGGCGTTGGCGGAAATGACGGCGGGTTTCCACGGGCTGGTGGTGACGACGGGAGGCACCGGTTTTTCGCCGACAGACCTCACTCCCGAGGGGACGCGGGCCGTCCTCGAACGTGAAGCGCCGGGGCTGGCCGAAGCGGCTCGGGCCGTCAACCCTCTCGGCCGGCTGTCGCGGGGCATCGCCGGGACGGTCGGCGCCTGTCTGGTCCTGAACGTCCCCGGCTCGACCAACGGTGCCGTCGAGTCGGTCGAGGCGGTGGTCGACGTCGTGCCGCACGCCCTCGAGCTACTGGCCGGCGGCCGTCCCCATTGAAGCGCCTCGGCCCGGCCAGTTCGCGCTGGTCGACGGGCCCAGCCGGCGCCCGCGCGTCGAGAGGCCCAGCCGGCGCCAGGCGGCCGAACGGTACCCCGGCGTCCGGTGCCGCCCGGACCGGCTCCGGTACGTCGCGCCCCAGGCTGCACACGATCACCGCCGACGTCCCGTCCGCTTGATGGCCGGCCAAAGTCCGGAACGAGTCGAAGGCGAAACCGAGGGGCTCGGCCAGGGCGGCCAGGGGCTCGCTAGTATCGTCGCCCAGGTCCGGAGCGGGCCAGGGGACCGCGCCCATGGAGGGTGGCCGTGAAGGAACTGCTCGACGACATCGACCGCTGGCAGGCCGAAGGGCGCCGCGTGGCGCTGGCCCGGGTAGTGGAGTTGACCGGCTCCGGGCCCCGGGACCCGGGGGCGACGATGGCGGTCAACGACGCCGGCGAGGTGGCCGGGTCGGTCTCGGGCGGTTGCGTCGAGGCAGCAGTGGTCACCGAGGCCCTCGAGGTCCTGGCCACGGGGCAGCCCCGGCTGTGCACCTTCGGCTACTCCGACGACGAGGCCTTTGCGGTGGGCCTTAGCTGCGGCGGCACCATCCGTGTCTTCGTAGAGCCCATGGACTGAAGCGGACCGGGGTGAACAGCGCCTTCGTCCTCCTGCGCGACTGCCTGCGGTCCGACCAGCCCGTCGTGCTGGCCACGGTGGTCGAAGTGGGCGGGGCCCCTCTGAGCGCTCCCGGCGCCGGCGACGGCCATGGCGACCAGGGGGCGGAGGCCGCCCCGGAGGTGGGCTCGCCGGACCTGGTCGTCGGGGCCAAGCTGGTGGCGCGCCCGGGCTACGACCCGGTCGGGTCACTGGGAGACCAGAGGCTCGATGACGTGGTGGCCCGGGACGCCCTCGGTGCTCTGGACAGCGGGTCGAGCGCCACCCGCCACTACGGCGCTCACGGGGAGGCGATGCGCTCGGACGTCACCGTTTTCCTGGAGGTGTTCGCGCCCGCCCGCCGTATGGTCATCTTCGGGGCCGTCGATTTCACTGCTGCGCTGGTCCGGGTGGCCAAAGTGCTTGGTTACCGGGTGACGGTCTGCGATGCTCGGGCCACTTTCGCCACCGTCAGGCGTTTCCCCGAGGCCGACGAGGTCGTCGTGGAGTGGCCCCAGGCCTACCTGGCCCGGGCCGGCAAAGACCTAGGGCCGCGTGACGCCGTGTGCGTGCTAACCCACGACCACAAGTTCGACGTGCCCGCCATCGTGGCCGCGCTCGTTACCCGGGTGGGCTACCTGGGTGCCATGGGCTCGCGCCGCACCCATGCCGGCCGTCTGGAGCGCCTGGGTGCCGCCGGCGTTGACGAGACGGCGCTGGCCCGGCTAATGGCCCCCATCGGCATCGACATCGGCGCCCGCACGCCCGAGGAGACTGCCATCGCCATCTGCGCCGAGATCATCTCCCGGCGTTCGCAGGCGCCGGTGGTGTCGCTGCGGGACGGGTTGGGGCCCATCCACCGGGTGGCACCCTAGCCAAATGGCCCCAGTCGGCGGGCAGAAAGGGGCCCGCCGCAGCTGTTCCGACGCCTTGGCGTCCGCTCGCGTAGCTAATTGCGTATTAGCCGGAGCGGTCGTGCCCGTTTTGTGGAGTTACTTACGCGTTGTGGCCGCTCTGGGGGATTCACGCCGAAAAACGAAAGGAAATGGACAAAGCTCCCGGCGTCGGTAAGGAACTGCACGAAACGGCTGGGCAACCGGGGGCAAATGGGTAATTAATTACACCCGGCGGCCCCGCCCACCGAAAGCTGGCACTTTCGGGCCGAGCGGCCGTGATGGGGCACCACCAAACTGTCGCTGGATCTTGACGCCGGGCCCCCGTCCCGAGAGACTGACGGAGGCACCCGTCGGCACCCGAGGAGGACGACTTTGACCGACCATAGTCAGAAGCAACCGACGCTCGTGGTAACCGGCGCGGCCAACGGTATCGGGAAGGCGACCGTGGTGAGGATGGCGAAGATGGAGTGGTTCGTCGTCGGCGTTGACCGAGACCGTGCCGCGTTGGAAAGCGCCCTTGGAGGGCTGGACGGGGCCACGGTGGCCGGCGATGTCCGCGACATCGATGTCCTGCACGAGGCCCGTTCGGTGGCCGAGCGTAACGGCGAGTTGCGCGCCTGGGTCAACAATGCGGCCATGGTCCGCCTGGCGCCCCTGCACCTCCTGGAGCCGGCCACCATCGACGAAATGCTGGACATCGACCTGCGGGCCGTGGTCTTCGGCGTCCGGGAGGCGTTGAGCTCCTTCCTCGAACATGGCGTCCCCGGGGCGATCGTGAACGTCTCTTCGGTCCATGCCCGAGGAGGCTTTCCCGGTTACGGGCCGTACGACACGGCTAAGGGCGGTATCGAGGCGTTGACCCGCTATGTCTGCGTGGAGTACGGACAGCTCGGGGTACGGTGCAACGCAGTTGCGCCCGGGGCCGTGAGCACGCAATTCGACGCACAGGCCAGGCTCGAACTGGGCCGGCACCCGACGTTTGTCTCAGATGCCGCCAGCCTTGCGCCCATGCTGCGCACCAGTCAGCCACAGGAGATCGCCGAGGCCATCGCATTCCTGATCGAGGGCGCGCCCTTGTCAGTCAATGGCCATACGCTGGCCGTGGACAACGGGATGTCAGCCCGGAACTACAGCTTTTCCCCGGACGAAAGGGTGGCCTTCGTGACCGGATGATGCCGGTGATGGCCCTCAACCCGGGTCGCCGCCGCCAAGGAGGTCAAAGGAAACCACGGCCAGCCCCGTTCGGGGCCCGGGGGGGAGGTCGACGAGGATCTTCCCGTCGTGCGAGCGAGCGGTCACCGGCCCGCCCTCGGCCAGCGCGGCCGAGCGGAGCTCGAACCCGTCGGGCCGGGCGTTTAGCTCCGTCGGTCCCGACGCGTCGACGAAGGCCCAGGCGCGACCGCCTTTTTGCGTCCAGCGGGACCAAGGTGCCTCTGACGGCCCGGCCAGGTCCCGAGAGAGGGCCCTCGTCCCGTAGATCCCCTCACCTCCCAGCTTCATCCAGGCTCCCAGGTCTTCGAGCGGCGCCCGCTGGCCGGGGGGGACCAGGCCCTCGGCCGTCGGTCCCACGTTGAGCAGAAGGTTGCCGCCGCGGGACACCACGTCCACGAGATGCTTGATCAGGCCGTTGCCGTCCAGGAGATGGGCGGCGCTTTCCTCCCGGTTGTAAGCGAACGACAGCCCGATCCCTCGGCAGTTCTCCCACACCGCGCTCTGTTCGCTCTCGAGGTGGAACTGGTACTCGCTGGTCTTGTAGTCCCAATGGGTGTCGCCCCAGCGGTCGTTGACGACGCCGTCGGGGACGCGGCGGTAGTAGTGCTCCATGAGCTCGAACAGGCCCAGGGACAGCCCGTGCTTGCCGGCGTCGGGCCACTCGATGTCGTTCCACAGGACGTCGGGCCGGTACCGGTCGACAAGGTCCTTCACGTGGAAATAGGCGTAGGCGGCATAGGCGGCGTCGCGCGGCCGGTTCTGGCGCACGGCTGCGTGCGTGTCGATGGCCGGGAAGTTGCTCACGCTCCAGTCGAGGCCGCCGGAATAATAGGCACCGAACCGCAGCCCGGCGTTGCGGGCCGCGATTTCTATCTCCCTGACGAGGTCCCGGTGCGGTCCTCGCCGAACTGTGTTCCTCGTGCCCGTCCCCGGAGCGTCCCATAGGGCGATCCCGTCGTGGTGCTTGGTGGTGGGTACGACGTAGCGGGCCCCGGCGTCGGCAAAAAGCTTTACCCAATCGGCGGGGTCGAACTCGTCGAGCTCCCACGCGTCCAGGAAATCGTCGTAGGGAGCGTCGTTGTAAGTCTCCCGATGATGCTGGCGGGCCGGGCTGTCCTCGAAGCGGACCGTGTTCCAGTACCACTCGGCATAGGGGTTATGGCGGAACCACACCTGCTCGTCGACCGCTCCGAGCTCGCCCACCGGCTCGGCCCAGGCCGGGACCGAGTACGCCCCCCAGTGAATGAAGATCCCGAACTTTGCGTCCGGGAACCAGGCCGGGACTGGGCGCTTTAGGCGGTCCCAGTCCACCGGGGCCTCGTGCGGCTCTGTCACCTGGGCTCCTCCTTCTCCGGCTCGTTCCTCTCCGGCCCGCGCTCCTCAGCTGCCGGGGGAGACACTAGGCGCCTACGGTTCGCGCGGACAAGGGATGTGCTGGCGGCGCCCGGGCAGGACGATGGGAGGTGGGTTCATCGGGCGCCGCTCCCAGATCTCAGCTGGTTGCTCAGGGCCCCTAGCTTGCCGGGGTCGGCAGGGCCCGGGCTGGCGCTGGGCGTTCTTTGTCAACCCCCCGGTCTGCGTGCTGGTGCTCCTCGCCGGCTTCGGCCTGGTCAGCGCTGAACGGCGCCACGCCCGCCGGGCGAGATTCGACATCGTCGGGGCCGTGCTGGCCACCGGCGGGATGCTGCTCCTGGTCTAGGGGCTGGTGCGGGTCCTGGTCTAGGGGCTGGTGCGGGCGCCCGACGTGGGCTGGGGAGCGGCCCGCACCGTTGGCGAGCTCGCCGGGGCGCTGGCACTGCTGGGCGCCTTCGTGGTCAATGAGCGGCGCAGTCCCGGCCCGCTCCTGCCCCTGTCGATCTTCAGGCCCTGGGGCTCGCCATATTCCCCGCCATTGCCACCGCCCCCACCGCGGGCCTGCTGGGCGCCCACCGTCCCTTGAGCGTGGCCCTCGACGGCGGGTTCCACTGGGCGTTGCTCGCCAGCAGCACCTTTATGCTGGCGGCGGCCGTCATAGCCCTGCGCACCACCAACACCCGGGCCGAGCCTGGGGTACGATAACGGGCGCCCGAGCTCGGGGGCAGGCAGACTTGCGACCGTCCGAATTACCTATCGCCAACCGGGTCGTTGGCTGTGAGCGAGGAGTGGGTGCGATGAAATACGGGCTGAACATCCAGCCGCAGGCCGCCCTGGACTTCGTGGCCCTGGGGGCGCTCAACCACCGCCTCGACCCGGGGGTGGTCCCCTTCCTCAAGGCCACCTCGTGCCACATCTACCCGAGCGGGGCCGAGTTCAACGTGGCCGCCAACCTGGCCGACTGCTTCAGGCTCAAGACGGGCATCGTGAGCGCCATGGTCGACTACCCCATCGGGGACCTCATCGCCGAAGGGGTGCGGGCGAAGGGGGTGACGCCGTTCTACAAGCGTTTCGCCCACGACGGCGTGCGGGGGCCCAACATGGCGACCATCTACAGCGACCGCGGCTACGGCGTGCGCGCCCCGGTCGTCTTCTATAACCGGGCCAACGAGGCGGCGGCCGATCTCAAGCCGGGAGACTTCGACTGGGCCGAGATATTTGGCGGCGGGGTGCGGTGGTTCCACAGCGGTGGGATTTTCGCCGCGCTGTCCAGCACCACCAGCGAACTGATCGTCGAGGCGGCCAAGGCGGCCAAGGCGGCCGGGGCGGTCGTGTCCTTCGACCTCAACTACCGGGAGAAACTCTGGAATATCTGGGGCGGCCACGAGCGGGCGGTGACCATCTACCGCCGCATCGTCGAAAATGTCGACGTCCTGGTGGGAAATGAGGAGGATCTGCAAAAAGGCCTCGGTATCCCGGGCCCGGAGATCGGCCGTTCGTCCGGGATGGACTCGAGCGCTTTTGTCGCCATGATCGAGAAAGTTGTGGCCAGCTACCCGCAGATAAAGGTGGTGGCGACCACCCTGCGAGACGTGATTTCGACCAACCGGCACAAGTGGAGCGCGGTGGCGTCGGTGGAGGGCGAGATATACACGGCGCCAACCTGCGAACTCGACGTGCTCGACCGCGTGGGCGGCGGTGACGGTTTCGCCGCGGGGCTCTTCTACGGCCTGCTGGCGGGGGAGGAGCCGCAGGAAGCGGTGCGTCTCGGCTGGGCGCACGGCGCCCTGATCACGACCTACCCCGGAGACACGACGATGGCCACGCTCCAACAGGTCCGGGACCTGGCTAGCGGCGGCTCCGCCCGGGTCCAGCGGTAGCCAAAATGAGCACGGCTCTGTCAGGCAGGACCGCCGTAGTCACCGGCGCCTCCAGCGGGATCGGCCTGGCTGTGGCCCAGAGCCTGGCCCGTGCGGGCATGAACCTCGTGCTCGGTGCCCGTTCGTCGGACAAACTCGATGCCGCCGCCCGCGCTCTGGGTGGCGCCGCCACCGCCGTGGTCACCGACGTGAGGTCGGAGGCTGACACGGCCGCGCTCATCCGGGCTGCCGTCGACCTCCACGGGGCGATCGATGTCCTGGTCGCCAACGCCGGCGTTTACATAGGTGGGGAGTTTGCCGGTGGGGATCTGCACGAGTTCTTGAACCTGATCGACACCAACGTCGGTGGCGTCATCCGGACGGTGCACGCCGCCCTCGAGCACATGGTCCCGGCGGGGAGCGGGGACATCGTCATCACGAGCTCCATCTCCGGCCATCAGGCGATCTACTGGGAGCCTGTCTACACGGCCTCGAAGCATGCCGTGCAGGCGCTGACCCACGCCCTGCGCCGCCAGCTCGTGGGGAGCGGCGTCCGGGTAGGCGCAGTGGCGCCGGGCATAGTGCTCAACGACCTGTGGAAGGTGAGCGACGGCGAGGCCGTGGCCGCTGGCGTGGAGGCGGGGACGGGCCTGCGTAGCGAGGACGTGGCCGACGCCGTTGTTTACATGCTCACCCGGCCCCGCCACGTCAACATCCGCGACCTGGTGCTGCTCCCGACCAACCAGGAGCTCTGAACCTTCGGGCGTTCCGCGGCGCCGCCCCTGCCGGAGGGGGCTTCCCGGGGCCACGCATGTAGTGTGGCGGTGCCGATGGTTCCTGCCACCGAACCCGCTGCCCCAGGCCCGGCTCCCATGTCAGGCCCGGCTCCGGCAAAAGACGCGCCGGAGAAAGGGCCTCGTTGGTCCCTCCCGGCTGTGGTTGCCGTGGCTGGCCTTGCCGCGCTCTCTTATGCCTGGTCTATCGATCACGACCCGCTGGAGCCGTACTATGCCGCGGCGGCCCGGAGCATGGCCGCCAGCTGGCACGATTTTATTTTCGGCGCCTTCGACCCCACCGGGACCATCACGCTCGACAAGCTGCCGGGCGCCTTCTGGGCCCAGGCTTTGTCGGTGCGCCTGTTCGGGGTGCACACCTGGGCGATCGTCCTGCCGCAGTCACTGGAGGGCGTCGCCACCGTCGCCGTCATGCACCGGGCGGTCCGCCGCCTGGCCGGGCCGGTGGCGGCCATCGTGGCCGCCCTGGTCCTGGCGGCCAGCCCGGCCACGGTCGCCCTCGACCGCGGCAACATCGCCGACACCCTCATGGTCCTGCTGCTGGTGCTGGCGGTCAATTCTGTGTCTGCCGCCCTGGCCGGCGGACGCTTGCGCCCAATGCTGACGGCCGGCCTCTGGGTAGGCCTCGCCTTCCAGGCCAAGATCACAACTCGGAGTTCGAGCAGGTGTTCGTCTACAACGGCTTCGGCCGCTTCGGCGAGCAGACGCCTCTGCAATTGCTCGCTGGCCAGTCCCTCGACCTGAAGCCTCTCACCAGCGCCCCGCCCGGCTGGAAGCGGCTGGTGAGTGCCTCTCTGGGGCACGACACCGGCTGGCTCCTGCCCGCGGGCCTGGCCGCCGGCGCCATCACCTTGCTCGGCCGCAGGAAGACGCCGCGGCTCGACCCCCTTCGGGCGGCAGTGGCGCTGTGGGGGACGTGGCTGGTGGTGCTCGTCGCCGTCTTCTCTGCCGCCACCACCATCAACTCTTATTACACCGCCGCCCTGTCGCCCCCGGTGGCCGCCCTGTTGGGGACGGCGGTGGGGGCAGCGTGGGCAGCCCGCGACCGTCCGGTGGCGAGGGTGGCCGTGGCCGTTGTGGTCGCCGGTTCGATGGCATATGCCGCCTGGCTCATCCCCTCGTCGGGGACAGGGCTGCCCGGATGGCTGCGACCCCTCGTGATCGCTGTGGGCGCCGTCGCCACCCTGGGCGCGGCGGCCGCGGTCCCCGCCTTTGCCGCCCGGCCCGGGGGGCGCCCGGGCTGGCGCGGCCGGCTGCGGCGACCGGGCACGGTGATGTCGGGGGCGTTGTGCGGTGCGTTGGCCGCCGTTTTAGTCGTGCCTGCCGTCGCGTGCGCTTCCATCGTGGTGCACGGTGAGGGCGCTTTCGACACGCCGTTCGAGCTGGCGTCCACTGCCCGGGGCATCGACATCCTGTTCCTGCGCACTCCCGCCGCCGTCGGGCACTTCCTGCCTGGGCTGGAGCGCGTCCGGCTCGGTGCCCCCGACCTGCTCGCCACCCAGACGTCGGCGATCGCGTCGGTGTTCGTTTACGCCAGCGGGCAGGAGGTGCTGCCCATCGGCGGGTTCACCGGCGTTACTCCCGAGCGGACACTGGCGCAACTAAGGACGGACGTGGCCGACGGAGACTTCCATCTGGCCCTCGTCGGCCACAGCCGCGACCCCCGCATCGAATGGATCGCCGCTCATTGCCAGCACGTTGGCCGCAACATCGGCTCGCTCACCAATTACTTCTGCCTGCCCGCCGACGCCGCCTAAAGTGCGCGCCGGGCGGCGCCGACTAAACTGTGTGCCGGCTGACGCCGGCCAAAGGTCGCACCCGGGCTCGGTTTTCTGGCCTGCCGTGGACTGGTAGCGGACGGGCGGCCCCGTCCGGCGAACTGTAAATGCCGGGCCCCGTACCGCTCAGCTGCTAGTTTACGGGCCGGGTCCTGGTCTTCTATAAGGGATTTAGTAGCACGATGACGTCGAATTTGCCCCCGCAGGTCGGTCCGTTGCCGGCGGCCAGGGGCCTCATGCGTGATAGGGACTTCCTCAAGATGTTCCTGAGCGAAGGCTCTGCCGGCATCGGGTCGCAGGTGAGCCTGCTCGCCTTGCCCCTTACTGCCATTGTCCTTTTGCATGCCAGCGCCTTCGAAGTGGGGACGCTTTCCGCTCTGGGCACCATCCCTTACCTCTTGTTCGGTCTGCCCGTGGGTGTGTGGCTGGAGCGGGGCCGGCGGCGCCTGGCACTTTTGTACTCGGCTCTGGGGAGGGCGGCGGTGCTCGGGGCCGTGCCTGTCCTGTGGGCGTTCGGCCACCTCGACGTCGAGGTCCTGTACGGGGTCGCCTTCCTCGTGGGCCTCATGACCACTTTCTACGACATCGCCTGGCAGGCCTACCTACCCTCACTGGTAGGGACGTCCCGCCTGCACGAGGCCAGCGCCCGCCTGTCGCTTTGTGACTCCGGTTCCCAGCTGGTCGGCCCCGGCCTGGCCGGCTTACTTATCAGGGCCCTCTCCGCTCCGGTGGCGCTGGCGGTGGACGCCCTGGGCTTCGTGGTGGCAGGCCTGTCCATGAAGCGCATCCGCCGGCCCGAGCCGGTCGTCCCTGTCCTCGAGAACGGGCCCACCATGCGCGAGCAGGTAGCCGAGGGCCTCCGGTTCGTCGCCGGCCACCATCTGCTGCGCTGGACGGCGGTGTACGTCGGGGCCACCAATGCCGTGGGCGCCGCCCTCAACGTCGTCCTGGTGCTCTTCGAGGCCCGGGTGCTGCACTTCTCCGCCGGCACGATCGGTGCGGTCTTCCTCCTGGGCAACGTCGGGTTCGTGCTGGAGCGCCCCTGGTGCGCCGGGTCACCGCCCGTCTGGGGATCGGACGGACGATGCTCGTGGGCGCCCTGGTGGGCGGGGCGGCCCCGGTGCTGTTCCCGATGGCCAGGCCGGCCGATGCCGTCCCCGTGCTGGTGGTGGGCTGGTTCTTCCGGGCGGTGGCATCCCCGTTCTACGGGGTCAACCAGGTCAGCCTGCGCCTGGCCATCACCCCGGCCCCGCTCCTGGCCCGGATGACCGCCACCATGAAGTTCTTCGTCATGGGGGCCATGCCCCTCGGGTCCTTCCTCGGTGGCGCTCTGGCGGGCGGCGTGGGCAGCCGCTCCACGCTGTGGCTCATCGCCGGGGCGTCAGCGCTGTCGGTCCTCGCTGTCGCCGCCACCAAGTTGCGCGAGGTTTCCACCCCGCCCGAAGAGCTACGGCCCGGGATCGTGGTGGCCCTGAGCACCACCTAGGAGACTGTTGAACAACCCGCAATCCTGGCGTCCGGGAAGGCGATCGCGGGCATGACCAGCTTTCGGGCCACCCAGAGAAGCTGAGAAGGTCCTCCTGGGCAGCATTTAGAGCCCCTTTGAGGCCGAGGTTGACCAGTCGGCGCAAATTGATGGCCGCCGCTCGCAGTGACAAGCCGAGCCGGTTGGCGTTGACGCCCCGGAAGCGGCACCGGCGGTTGCCCTTGGCCACCAGCCAGGCGATGGAGCGTTCGACCATAGGGCGCCAGCGCCGGTAGTCCTCGGCAAAATCGCCGTCTCGCCAGGCCCGGCGGGACTCGCGCAGTTCGGCGTCACGAGCGTGCAGTTTCAAGGTGCGGCCTTGCTTGGACCGGGTGCAGCGCTGGCGTAGCGGGCAGTCCCGGCACCGGGCACCGAAGACTGCCGCCCGCCCCGGCGTGAGCTTTACGATGTGACCGGCGGGGCAGGTGACTGTGGCGGTTTCGGTGCCAACCACAAAGTCGTCCCGGTCAAAGCCGCCGGGCACCGCGCTTAGCAGCGGGTGGGGCTTTATGGCCAGGCTGTGGCCGGCCCTGGTCAGGACGCTGAGGGCTTCCCCGGAGCCGTAAGCGCTGTCAGCCAGGACCTGTAGGCCGGGCTGCTCACCGGCCAGCAGCTCCGTTCCTACCGGGGCGTCGGCGGTGTTGGCCGGGGTGAGCTCGACGGCGGTGAGGATGCCCGTCTCGGGCTCGATGGCCACATGGGCTTTGAAGCCGTCGCGGTACTCAGAAACGGACTTGTGCATGTGACGGGCTTCGGGGTCGACCACCGAGATGACCCGGTCAGGGGCCACTTTGTCGGCCACCCTCCAGGTGCCATCGCCGGCTTGTTCGACGTCCTGGCCGGCGACCAGGGCCAACAGCCCAAGCGCAGCGGCCGCCTCGGGAGCGGTGGGTGGCTTGGGGAAAGCACCGATGATGGCCAGGGCATCTTTGACCAGGCCGTCGACCAGGACCGCTTTGGCCACCGGGTCGTCCCAGGCGATGACCGGTTTGCCGGCGGCCTCGTAATCATGGGCCACCACGGGTACTTCGGCCGCTCCGGGGACCACCCGCCGGGCCCGGCGCACGGCGGCGATGATCTGGGTGACGGTGTCCTGGGTGGCCACGGCGTCGTCGAGCAGGGTGGAGTCGAGCGCCCGGCGGGCCTTGCCCCGCAGCACCCCGGTGGCGTCGACGACGGCGCGCACAGCATCGAAGATCCTCTGTGGCTGCTCGGACTTTTTGAGCCGCGCCCGCCAATAAGCGAGCACCGAGTAATCGAAGCCTTCGTCGTCGAGGGCCAGCCCGCAGGCCACCTTCCAGCTGATGCGGTCCCTCAACGCCCGCGCCGCGTCCCGGTCGGACAACCCCTCCAAGGCTTGGAGGACCATGACCGAGGCCACCACATCGGCCGGCACCGACGGCCGCCCTCGTCCCGAGGGGAACAGGTCCTCGAACATCTCGTCGGGGAAAAGCTGGTGGCGGTGGTCGGCCAAGAAGGCTTCTACGCCGCCGTCTCGGACCAATTGGCGGCACAACGCCCTGGCGTCGAGCAGCTCCCGGTTGGGGTCACTATGGCCTTGCACCTGCCAATTCTCGCCGATCGGCCCTCAAATCGCGAATCCTAGGACCAGGGCTTTAATCAACAGTCTCCTAG
>JBEKNX010000027.1:0-19818 GCA_049522375.1 Acidimicrobiales bacterium
TGCTGGCATTGCTCCATGGCCGCTTCGGCATCGGTGCCGTGCGCGGGGCGTTGGCGACGTCGTTCGCCCGGGCGCCGGGCGCGTTCGGGGACAAGGAGCTGGCCGCCGTGCTGGAAGGCCTGGCGCCTTATGCCGGCCGTGACCGTAAGGTGCGAGACCTTTTGCTCGGGTCCGCACCCCAACTGCGGGTAGCGGGGCAGCGGCGCCAGCTCTTGGATGCCGTGCTGCGTTACGTGAGGCCAGGCGACGCCGTGGCCACACTGGCCGGGATTTTTCGCACCGAGCACCAAACCGAGATCCGGCAGGTCCTGTTCGACCGCCTCCGGCCACTGTCGGTCAAAGCCCACCCAGAAGTGGTGGAGGCATTCTGCGCCGAGGTCGCTGACCCGACGTCGGCGTTCCGCCTGGTGTGCGCGGGTGCGCTCACCGTCGCCATCGACAGCCACCCGGAAATAGTCGCCACCTTTGAGGACGTGCTGCGCTACGACACCGACCGGGAGCTGCTGCGCACCTGCGTAGAGGCGTACCTGGGGGTGGGCGTCGCCCGCAGCAGCGACGTGCTCCTCGCCGTGGTGGGCAACGAACTGGTCGACCTGGGCGCCCGTCAGGGCTGCGTCGATGCCCTCCGGGCCGGCGAGCTGGCCGCCGAAGAGACTGCCCAACTAGCCGAGATCGTCTCGTCGCCCGTGGGCGCGGGGCTCGGGGCCACTGAGCCCGCAACCTCACCCGGCTCCCTCGAGATAGCCAGCGAGCCGGCGGGTGGGGACGAGCCCGAGGACGAGGGCGAGGGCGAATGAGCGACCTCCTCGCCGGGATCCGGGACCGTCGCCAGGCCAACACGGCCCAAGCCTTGGCCCTGCTCAGCGCGGTACCCGAGGCCGACCTCGGTACCAAGCGGTCTCTGTTGTCGATGGCCGGCCGCTCACTCGGCGACGCGGCCGTGTTCACCCGGTGGGTCGAGCTGGCGGGCGCCGAAACAGACACCGAGCTCAGGGCGGAAATGGTGACGAGGGTCGCCAATGCCGACCACCGCCAGGTGGCCGACAGGGCCGGCTACTTAGGGCTGATGGTGAGCTGTCTCGAAGATCCAAGCCTGCGCATGATGGCCGTCAGCTCGCTGAGCGAGCTGGCCGTGGCCGATCCCGAAGCTCTCCAAGCGCTCCAGCAGGCCTACGACGACCAACCGCGGGCGGAGGCCAGGCGGCGGATCCTGGTGGCTGTGGGCCAGGTTTACAGCCTCAGTGAGCCACTGGCCCTGTTCCTGGCTGCCCGGGTCGACCACTGCGACGCCGGCGTCCGGCCGCTGGTAGTCGACCGGCTGCTGCGCGCCGATGCCGCGACCCCCGAGATGCTTTCCGGATGGCTCGCCCTGGCCCAGCCCGAACCGGTAAAGCTGCGCGTCCTGGCTTACCTGCTGGACCGCTCCCTCCCGTTGGAGCAAGCGCTGATCGAGCTACTGGCGTCAGACGAGGCGCCGGCCATCCGGGCGCTGGCGGTGCGCTGCCTCGCAACCCGGTCGGCACGCTACCCCGGCGTGGTCGCCGCCCTGCTCGACACGGCCCGCGACGACCCGGACGACGCCACCCGAGCTGAAGCTGTCGAGGCCCTCCGGGCTTGCGCCGACCCGTCCTCCGAGGTCCTGGCGTCGTTGGTGGCGTCCCTCCGCCAAGAGAAGGACAGCCGGACCATGGACCTGGTGTTGTCGGTGCTGGTCCCTTTCGCGGCCACGGTCGCGCCGGTCCGCCAGGCGCTGGTCGACCTGGCCGGGGAAAACGTGCGCCCGGAGCTGGCGGCCCGACTGTTCGAGGTCCTGGGCCAGTTGCTGCGGTGGAGCCCTGAGCTGCTGCCTTTCTTCCTCACCTCTTACCAGCGCGCCAGCAACGACCAGTCCCGGGCGGCCGTGCTCGAGGCGCTGGCCCGTTACCCTGGTACCGACGACCGCCTGGCCCAGCTTTACCAGCAGGCCCTGGCTTCACCTTCGCCGAGCACCCGGCAGTGGGGAACCCTCGGCTTGCTCATGGTCCCCATGGCTGAGGACCAGGTACCGGTGGTCGCAGCCGGAGCCGCCGTGCTGGCCGACGACGCCATAGACCTAGGCCTGCGCCGAGCTCTGGCCCGCAAGATCGCCTGCGTCCCCGCGCCGCCGGCGGACCTGCGGTCGGCCCTGGCCGACCTGGCTGCCCATGCCGGCGACGACGAGATCCGCGACCTATGCCGCCGGGCGCTCGCCCGTACGCCAGCGACAGACACCACCGCGCAGGCGGATCTCGATCGCTGGTACCGCCAAGTCGACGTCGATGAGGACGTAACCGGGATATTCCCCGAGGTGTTCGCACGCTACGACACCGACCCCCGCCTCGGCGCCGAGATATTGAAGACCTGCATCCTCAACCCTGCCTGCCGGGACAGGCTCTACTACGTCAGTTCCCAGGTAAACGACATGATAGTCATGCAGTTCCTGGCCAGCCGAGGCGCCTTGGACGACGACTTGTGCCGCTATTGCGCCGAGCAGGTCGCCGGTTCTCATGGGCCTAGTGCCTACCTGGGCATGCTCCGGTACCGGCCCGACTTCGGAGGGCTGGAGGACCTCGTGTGGCGGGCCGTCGAGGAAGCTTCCTACCCGTCAGGGCTGAACCACAACCTCCTGCTCGAAGTTCTGGTCCTCGCCAGTGGGGGCGACGGTGCCGCCGCCCGGGCGATCGGCCAACGGCTCGCCGGGCTTGCCTCCCCGAGGGCCGCCGCCAGGTACATGGCGTGGCTCGACGACGTCCATCTCTGGCCTCCGGCCGAAGGGATCCTGGCGGAGGTCCTGGGCTCGGGGCACCTCGTGGACGACGCCAACCGCCAAGCCCTCCAAGGTGCCATAGCCGACCTATTCCCCCAGTACCGGGTCGAGCCCCAAGGGCCCGGACTCGCCCAGGACTGAGCGAACGGTGACCCCTGACGTAGAAAGCACTCTCGCCCTGGTCCTGGCCAAGGACCGCACAGCCGAAGAGCGCATCGGGTCACTCGCCGCCCTCTCCGGCTACCTGGCCGACAACGAGGCTCTCGTGGCCCTGGCGGGGGCGGCCCGCACCGAAGGGACGGCGAGCGTGCGTGCCGCCATGTTCGGGCTCGTGGCCGGTGCCGACCCGTCGCAGCTGGTGGAGCTGCCCGAGGTGGTCGAGGTGATCGAAGCCTTCTCGGCCCTCGAGCCCGAACCATCGGTACGCCTGGCCGCCAACCAGTGCCTCGGCGGCCTGGGGCCTTGGCACCCGTCAGCCTGGGACGTGCTGGCCGAAAACCTGGTCTACGACCTCGACGCAAGCATCCAGGCCGCCTGCCTGAACGGGTTGGCCAAGTGCACCCGCAAGGCCCCAGCCCTCGTCGACCGGCTCGTGGCGTACGCCCGCCAGGCGCCCCCTGCACTGCGGCCTCTGCTCGTGGAGATCTACGAACAATTAGGCCGCGACGGCTTCGAGGCGGGGCTGACCGCACTGCTCGACCCCCTCGAGGACGAGGCGCTGCGCCGCCAAGTGCTGAGCTCGCTCGGGCGGCTGCCCTCCCTGACGCTCGCCCTGACCGGTCCGCTGGCCGCCTACCTTCAAGTAGAGCAAGTACCCGAGCTCCGCCAGGCCGCCCTCGAGCTCCTGTGCGCCGGTGCCCAGTCCGACCCCGGCGTGTTGTCGGCTGCGCTGGAAGCCGTCGTGGCCGTGCCTGAGGAGGCGGGCCTCCTGCGAGCCTTCTGCGACCGCCTGGGGTCGGTGCCAGGCGCGGTGGACCAGCTCCAGGGTCTGTTCGGGTCATCGGGCTCCACCCGGGTCAAGCATTACCTACTGGAGCTGCTGGCCGAGTCGGCCAGCATCGCCCTGTTCACTACCGCCCTCGGCGACCCGAGCGCGCTGGTGCGAGCCGAGGCGGTCAGCCTGTGCGCCCGCCGTGGCCGGGAGCAAACCGAACTGGTCGGCTCGGCATTGGCAAGGCGCATCCCCGACGAACCAAGCCCCTGGTTGCGGGGCCAGATGATCGCGGCTTTGGCCAACCTTGGGCCATTGAGCGCGCCGTTGGGCGATTTTGTCGTCGGCTGGCTGCCGCGAGAGGTCGCCCCCGATGGGCGGCGCGCATTGGCCGAGGTATTGCCCCAAGTCGCTCTTACCGACTCGAACCGGCCCGAGTGCCTGCGGGCGTACCTGGACGTCTTGCGCGACCCCATGTTCGAGCCCGAGCTGAAGCAAAAGGCGGCCCAGCGGCTGCGTTCTTTCGAGTACCGGGGCGGGCCCGAGATGGCGGAATGCCTGGCTGCGCTACTGGAGAGCGCCACCGACGCCGGGGACCTGCAGGGCCTATACGAACAGCTGCGCAGCCTGCAGGTGGCCCCCGACCGCATGTTGGCACTGGTCCACAAGCTTTTCTACCGGTTCGTCGGCTCTTACCCCCAAGCGCCCCTGGACGACTGGGCACGACAACTGGCCGATGCCGCCAGCAACGACGACGGGCTGCGAGCGGAGATCCCTTACCTGGTCGGCCTTACCGGGGCCACCTGGCTACTCGGCAAGGCGGGAGCGGCTGACCAAAAAAGTGCCATCGCACCGGCCATCCTGGACGCCATCCACCAGGGCACCTTCAACGAGCCGGAGCGGTTGCTGGCCGACGCCTACGAAAAACGGTCGCTCCGCAAGAGCGATGCCATCTCCTTGTTCAACACGCTCAGCTCGTACCATGCCACCTACCCCCTTGTCGACGCGCTGCTGGAGATCTTCAAGCAAACGGGCATAGCCGACGAGGGCCTGCTGCAGCGGTGCCTCAACCTCGTAACAGAGTTCCCCGGGGCTACGGTCGCCTACCGGGTCACCGAATACCTAAAGGAAATGGGACCGGGCGTACCGGCTTGGGCGGGCCGGCTCGACGAGGCATTTTCTCCCGAGGGGCTCAAGAGGTACCGCGTAGCCGTCAGTGAACCCGACCGGACCTACCCGGCGGCGCCCGATTGGGAGCACTACTGGAGCGGCCCGGGCGAGCGGCGAGACTGGCCGGTGGCCGAGCTTTTCCTCTCTCAGGCGCCGGCTGAGGTGGTCGCGGGCAAGTTGGACCTCCCCTTGAGCGCCGACGCTTGGCCGGCGCACCGCTCGCTTCATTGCATCGTGCTGGCTCACTTCTACGCCAAGGACCGGCTCGCCCCGTTCGAACTGGCGGCAATAGGCCGCCTGGCCCGGCGGACTATGCCGCCGAGTGAAGCCGGCCTGGTGCATGACCGCGCCCTTTATGTGTACAGCGGGAAGTGGCCCGAGTTTGTCCGTTCCGCGGGGGGTGACCCGCTCGACCCCGAGCTGGCCCGTATGGCGGCCGAGGTGTGGGTGGAGCTGTGCCAGCGCCACCATTCACTGGGCCCCAGCACGGCGGTGCGCGACCCGGCGCCCCTCCCGGGGATGGACCTCGACCACGCGCAGGCAACCTGGCCGCTCGGCCTGGCCGAGTGGGACGCCCTCTGGCTGCGCTACGCCGGCTACCTACAGCAACCCGCTCCCGGGGCCACCGCCGGCCCCGGAGCGGGTGGATCCGCCGGGCAGGGCCAGGCCGGGCGCCCGCCGCCCTTCCGCCCGCTCGGGGCCCAGGCCCACCAAGAACTGTTCGAGTTCTTCTTCCGGACGCCACTGGGCCACGACGAGGCGTGGCCGGCCCGGTTCAAGACGTCGCTGCAGGCCGGGCAGTGGCACCCGGACTTCTCGGCCCTGCTCTCCCGGGCGCCCGCGGCTGACCAGCAGCGGGTCGACGAGCTGCTCTCCGGCTGAGGCCCCGCCGGCATAACTGGCCCGAGGCCCTCAGCCGACGAACGCCTCGATCTGCTTGACGAGCTTGTCCTCGATCTCGAAGTTCCACGCGCTTTCTGCGACATCGACCACGAAGAACAGGTCAGAGATGAGGAGGGTCTCCAACGCTGCCACGCCTAGGTGCTGCAACCATTTACCGATACCGATTCTGACTGTGAAATCGTTGGGATTGCCGGAAACCATGATCGAAAGGGCGCGGTCGGCATCCACAACTCCTCTGAGGAACCCACCCTTTTTGGCCTGGATGACGGTACCTTGTGTGCTCCGCGGCGAGGACTGAACCGAGAAACCCTCATTTCTCAGGTAGTTCTCGATCTTTAGTTGCACCGTGCTGAGGTCGCTCCCTTTGTTCTGGAAATGTATTACCTTCTCACCGATCGCCATGACGCTCCTGACGGTAAGACGAGGGAAAAGTATCTCTGCCTCGAACTGGAGGGCTCCTCACGATCGTAGTCGCTCGCTACGCCTAGCGTCGCCGGGTTGCCAAGCGTACGCTACAGGTGTTCTCCGTCCACGAACGTCGGTGTGGCGTATTCGTCGCGCACTCCCAGAACAGATAATCGGCGCCAACCCGTTCTCACGGTCCTCTACCAGGTAAGAAGGACCGGCAAGCCTTATGGCCAGCCTGGAGCTGGGGAAGTGCGGCTGGCGCGGGCGCCCGCACGCACTGCGCGAAGCCAAAGGCCCCTTCTGGGCCCGGGCGTCGGTTGGCGCCGGCGACGCCACCTACGCCGCCGTGTTTTCTCCCTCGGGTGGACGACGCGGATCGTCCCCATGTCGGAGGTGGCGCTGAGCCGCACAACGGGAAAGCCCGGGACCGGCGGTTCAACGACTGTCTTGACCGCGCCGTTCCGGCCCACCAGTCGGACGTCGAAGCCTCGGGGGACGATCACGGTGATCTCGCCAATAGTGGTGTGGACGACGATCTCGACGTCCCAGTCGTCGAACTCCGCTCCGGTCAGGTCAATGGTCACGGGCCCCATGCCCGCGTTGATCTTGGTGATGCGGCTCACCTGCCAGCGGCCGTCGAGGCGAACCTCGCCCATCGCGGTGAAGATCTCGAGCGGCTCTTGGCGCCGGCGCGCAGGGGGCGTGAGCTCGACGGGAGGCGGCAGGCTGCGGACCACCGCGGCGAGCTCGCCCTCTGTCTGGGCCCCAAGGATCTCTTCGAGGGCCGTTCGGCCATCGAAGACCGCGGGAACCTCCTTGCCCTTCACTACCAACCCATTATCGATCTCACGACTGGCGCCACGATTGGCACTGAGGCTTTGACCTACATTCGCCGCCCGGAGGGCATGATGCTGGGCCCCGGCGAGTTCATCCCTATCGCCGAAGATTCCGGGCTCATTGTTCCTCTCGGCGCCGCCGTGCTTGACCTCGCTTGTGCCCAACAGGCTCGATGGTGCGCGGTCAAAGCCAGCCAAGACCATGTGGCGGTCAACGTCTCCGGCCGCCAACTCTCTCGATCTGAATTCGTCGACAGTATCGTAGACGCCCTCGGCACTCACTCCCTCCGACCGGACAACTTGTGCATCGAGCTCACCGAGTCGAGCCTCATTGACACCGGGCCAAACGTGCTGGCCCAGCTCTATGACCTAAAAGCCATCGGCGTCAAGTTAGCCCTCGACGACTTCGGCACGGGTTGGTCCAGCCTCAGCCACCTCCGCCGGTTCCACATCGATATCGTCAAGATCGACCGAAGCGTTGTCTCGGGGCTCGGGACCAAAGCCGATGATTCTGAGCTGGTTAAGGCTGTGGTCGACCTGGCGCGTGCCCTTGACATCACGACCATCGCCGAAGGTGTCGAGACTACGACGCAGGACGGCCTCCTCAGAGGGATGGGGTGCGCTCAAGCACAAGGCTTCCTCTATGGACGCCCTCAAACCGCTGCTTGAAGCAACCGGTCACCCACGCCCATACCTTGTGTTGCCCGCCGGCTCTAACGGCTTCTGCGCGCCATGCCGGCGACGTTCAAACCTGACCTTCGGGCTGGGCGAGCCCGCGCACGACTTCGCCGGCGATTTCTTGTAGCTTGCGGCCGCTGTGCTGAGAGACGCGCCGCAGGATGTCTAACGCCTGGTCGGCGGTGATCGCGTGGGGAGCCCTTAGCATATCCATAGCCTGGCCGATCACGTCGCGGTCCGCCAGGGCGTGATGGCGGTGGTTGGCCAGCTCTGCGCTGGCCAGGCGTACCGCGTAGGCCAAAACTATCGCCGCTTGCCCGCCCAGCCTCCGGGCGGCTCGGGCCGTGGTGGTACTCCAGGGTTGACCGACAGCCGAGTACAAATTGAGCGCGCCGGTGGTCCGTTCGGCGAAAGTGAGAGGCAGTGACCACACCGAGAGCATCCCGGCCAGAACGGCTTGCTCGCTGAACTGCGGCCAGCGTGAGGTTGGGACACCGACGCCCACCTCCTGGCTCATAAGGATGGCCTCTACAGAGGGCCCTTCGGCGCGTTCGTACTGCGCTTCGTCGATGGCGCGTACCTTGGCTGAGCTGGCCTTGGTGGTCCCGAACCACGGGCGGTCCCCGATAAGTACAGAGACGCTCGCCCCATTGACACCACTTACGGCCAAAATGGCCACGTTTACGATCACGTCGAACAGGTCCGAAACCGTCTTTTCGGACAGGAGCAACCGGGCCAGCCCGGGCAACGACGGCGGCCCCGACGCGCCCGCCACCGAGCTTTTCACCCTGCCCTCCGGCACGTCCGGGGGTGCTCGCACCGCGAGGCGGGCCGACCAAACGGCATGTACTTGGCGGCCGGGCCTGGCTGGCCCGGACTGGAGGGGAAGGCCAAAATCCTGGTCATATTCTTTGCCTTTTGCGTGAGAACTGGCTTTTCGGTGAGAATTGGCGCCGTCGCTCCTTGGCGCGAAGCACCGTACCCATCTGTCCTGGGCGGACGACGTGCCCGAGGTCGAGGGCGCGACACCACCCAAGACCAGGCGGTCTGGCGTGCATGGGAACGGGCCTCGATCGACTTCTCTGACAAGGCCCCGGCGCTTCCTACCGGCCTCCCGACCGGCGAAAACCTCTAGCAGACCTCAGTCGAAACCGTCAGCGCTGTCTGCGACGTTCCGACGCTGCTGGTAAAGATGTACACCCCGCAGCCCTTGGGTACAATAGCTTCTTTGCGTCACTGTCCTTGAAAGACGCCCTGCGGTGGGGCAAGCTGTCGGTGAGCGTCGCCGTGGAAGGCACCAGCGCTGTCGACGGTACCAAACCGCCCGTCAGTCGGCATTTGTTGAAGAATACGTTCGTCGTAACCCGGCAGCGTCGGTCGTCTTTAGATGGACCGTGCCAGGATGCTCCTACTGGGGCGGAGACGGGGCCACGGAACCGTAGGCCACGGCAAACCCCGTTGGGGTTTCAATGGACGGTGTCGACACCTGCACGCCTTCCTGCACCAGCACCAATGCCGCGCTGGAGATCGTGCGGCCCACGGTCTGGAGGTTGGAGAAAATGACAGGGCTGTCGACGGCTTGGCCCGCGGTCGGTGGTTGAGCAGAGGACCCCGACGTCGGCGCCGCGTAAGCCGCCAGCGGGTAGATGCTAGGTGGTTTTGTGGTCCCATCGGTGGGCGCCTCGACGATGAAATCGGCGGTGCCGCCCTTGCCGCCATAGGCCTGTTCGGTCCGGAAACTGAGGCCGGTGGTGTCGTCGTCGAGCGTTATCGCCCACACGTCGCCCGTGGCTTTGAAAATAGAAACGGTGATCTTGTCACCACCGGAGACGGTCATGCTGATCGGGGTATTGGCCTTCGGCAGTATTTCCCACCACGGGTAAACGGCGATAGTCCCGTTGACGTCGGCTTCCGTCACGCCGGCCTGGATAAGGTTGTGGCCGGTCGTCCCGTCCAGGCCGACCCACTCTGACACCGCCGCGCACGCATCGGGTGGGGTCGCTTCCCTCTGGCAGGTGCTCTCGCTCTGGGCCGGCCCTATCTCCGTAGGTAGGACGAAGGTCCCTGTCACCCCGGTGTAGGAGCCCGTCCGCACGTACCCGCTCCAGTTGGTCGCGCCACCGCCCACGAGTAACGTGAGGGTCGTGGTCGCCGTCTCGGGTGCCGGCGACGAGTCGGTGACACGTACCGTAACGGTGAACGTGCCGGGCGATTTGGTTATGCCCGTCATGTAACCGGCGGGCGACATGACTATCCCATGTGGCAGGTGGCCCGAAACGATCGCCCACTTGAACGGTGCTGTCCCCCCGCTGGTGGCCAGGGCCGCCGCGTAGGGGTTGTCGAGCGAGGCAGCAGGCAGGCCGGTGGTGGCGACGAGGAGGGACACGGGCGCAATTACCAGGGTGTAACTAGTCGTGGTCGACAGCGGCTGCGGCGATGAGTCTGTTGCCTTGATACCGAAATGGTACGTCCCGGGTCGCACGGGCGTCCCCGAAAGGACGCCGGCTGGGCTCAGCAGTACACCGCCCGGAAGAGCGCCGGCCGCTGTGGTCCAAAAGTAGGGCGTGGTGCCGCCGGTGGCTGCCAGGGCCATCCCGTAGGAAGGCCCGACGGTGCCGCCGGTGGCTGCAATGGGCATCCCGTAGGGAGACCCGACGGTGCCGCCGGGCAGGGTACGTGTGGTGATCGACAGGGGGATGGCCGCAACCACCAGCCGGTACAGGATATGGGCCGTCAGAGGGTTGGCGGACGAGTCTGTCACCTTGATGTCGACTGGGTAGGCCCCGGCGATCGTCGGCGTCCCCGCCAGCTGCCCAGTAGTGGACAGGGTGATCCCCGAAGGCAGCAGACCCGACCGGACGCTCCACGTGTAAGGCGGCACGCCCCCGTTGGCCAGGAGCTGGACGGAAAATGCCGACTCGACGGTCGCTCCGGGAAGAGAGCGAGAGCCGATGGACAGCGGCGGGGTCACGACCACGAGGGAGTACCTCGCCGTAGCGACCTGAGGCAATGAGGCTGAGTCAGTGACCTGGACCTGGAACCGGTACGTACCACCGCCGGTCGGAGTGCCGGATAGCTGCCCAGTAGGGCTCAACGTGAGCCCGGGCGGCAACTGGCCGCTCAACCACTTCCAGGAGTAGGGCGCCACCCCTCCGCTCGCCTCGAATTGGGCGTCGTACAGAGATTCGGTCGCCCCTCCTGGCAGCGAGCGCGTCGTGACTCGAAGGGGGGCCGGCGCAACTTGCAGCGAGACGCTGGCGCTGGTGCTGAGTGGAGTTGGCTTGGCCGAATCGTAAACCTCAAGGGAAAGTGTGGTCGTGCCGGGAACCGTCGGGACGCCGGACAACTCTCCCCGGGGGGAAAGCGCCAGCCCCGGCGGAAGTGCCCCGGATGCAAGGTGCCAGGAGTACGGCGGGCGCCCTCCCTGGGCTACGAGCTTGGTGACGTACCTACGGCCCACTCCGGCGCCCACGAGGCTCTGGGTCACGACTTTGAGTGGGGTCAAGGCCGCTTCCACCAGTGAGAACGTGGTGGACACATCAGTCCCGGAGCGGCCAGCGGCGAAGGCCGTCACCTGCAGCTGGGCCGCTGTGGTTGAGCCGTTGGGACGTACAACGGCCACAATCTTGGCCGTGCCCCCAGCGCAATCCACGTGACCAGAGGGCACGACGATACCGGGGGCGCCCTTGAACCAGCACGTTTTGGCGTTGCTGACGTGCATCCGTAGCGTGACCTTCCCGCCTGCGGCGAGTACCTGCACCGGGGACCAACTTGCCCCGGTGATCTGGGGGGCAGGGACCGGCCGAGTGGCCGTCGCCTGGGCCGGAGCGGCACCCCCGATGAACAGCCCTACTAGCGCTCCTACGCTGGCAAGGACGGTGGGAAGGGTGCGGCGCCGCGGCCCGGCCCGGCGACAGGCGCGACCCCGCGCAGTAGATAAAGCCAACATGTCTCGCAAACCTCCGATTGAGAGCTAGGCCCTTCGGTATGTAACGGCAGTACTACAGAAGGCCTGTAGCTAATCCCTCGGCTGGTCGGCGGCCTAAGAAAGCGCAACCACGGACCGGAATCAAGGAACACCTAAGGCGTACGGCCCGACGCTTGAGCGGGGCTCCCGCACCCATATTCGAGCGGGCGCTTGGGGGTCGCGGTAGTAAACGAACAGAAAACATCGCTAACGCCGGCCGGCGCGCGAAGCTACAGCCCCGTGACGGTAGCACTCCGTTACTGAGGCGGGTCGACCACCTGCAGGCTGGCCCACGGCAAAGTAGCCACGACCTGGTACTCCTGAAGGCCGTCCCAGCTGGCCGTTATCGGGTCCGTGCCGCTGTTGCCCTCGGCGGCCCAGTCACTGGGCTGCTCGCTTTCGATTGACACCGAACCTGCCTGGTCGGTGACGACGGCTCCGTAGGTCTGCAGGGCCCTGAACACCATCTGGGCGTACGGGGTGAGGCCCGAAGGCATGGCCACGTTGGCGGGCAGGCGGAACCACTGGCCCTCAGCGGGTTGTCCCGAGGCGTCCTTGCAGTCACCGCGGCCGGCGGGGTACACGAAGCCATTGCACGAAGGCAAACTGATGGCGATGGCATGGTCGATCGATCCGGAGGCCACGTCGGCCTCGGTGATCGCCGTCGCCAGGTACGAGATCCCGGTCGCCGACAAGCCGAAGCTGGTCGGGAAGACGCCGTCGGACGAGGCCATGTCCAGCTTGCCTCCCCAACAGGCCGAGTAGCTGCTGTCGGACAGGCGGGCGGCCTCCCACAATTCCCAGTCCGTCTGCGTCGAGGGCTGCCATATGACGAGAGGGCTGTCACCGGATCCGTTCAGGCTGGTGAACGGCGGTATGGGGATCTGACTGCCCGTGCTCGACAAGAAGTTGTTGCACCCCGAGGCAACCGAGATGTTGACTTCGCTCTGGCCGGCCGGGACGCTGTAGATGGGCAGTGTGTTGACGCCGACGGTCCCGTAGTTGTCCTTGTAGTCGGTGACGAGGTCGTTGACGAACTCGCCGGAATTGGCGTCAACAGGCCAGTTCTGCACGTCGCTTTCGAACACGCTCGAGGGCCACTCCGACGCCGGCATGGGATCTCCCGCGACCGGGGCCGGGGTAGTGGGCGGCGTGGTCGTGGTCGTGGTGGGCGGCGTGGTCGTGGTCGTGGTGGGCGGCGTAGTAGTGGGCGGCGTGGTCGTAGCGGGGGCCGGCGTGCTCGCAATAGGGGCCGGCGGCGTGGTCACAATAGGGGCCGGCGGCGCGCTCACACTAGGGGCCGGCGGCGGCGCCGGCGCAATGGGTGCCGCCGTCGTAGTCGTCGTGGGCGCCGCCGTCGTGGTCGTGGTGGGTGCGGCCGTGGTGGTCGTGGTGGGCGGCGGTGGCTGGGTCGTGGTCGTAGTCGCGACCGTTGTGGGCGGCGGTGGCTGGGTCGTCGTGGTGGTGGGCGCCGTCGTGGTCCTGGTGAGCGCCGTCGTGGTCGTGGTGGTGGGTGCCGCGGTCGCGGTCGTGGCCGCCGGGGCCACCGTCGTGGTCGTGGTCGCCGCTGCTGTCAGCGCCGTCGTTGCCACAGTCGTCGTCGTGGTGGAGCTCGTGGTCGTGGTCTCGGCCGCCTCCGCCATGCCACCGCTGGCACTGAACAAGGCTGCCACCGCGCCTGCACCCGTCGCCGACGGTGCCCAGCCTTGGCCCGTGGCCACGGCGAAGACGAAGTTCTTGTTGGGAACGGTGTACACCACCCCCGTACCGGGGCCGGCGGCGGCGTCGCCCCAGGCCAGCGCCGCGCCCACGTACGCCTCGTCCGTCGCCGGGCCGCTCAGAGATGGGAACGGCTGGCTGGAAAAACCCACGTCGTCCAAGGACCACGTGGGGTCGGTCCCGGCGTTGAGCTCCTGGACGGCAAGGTCGACGTTGCGGACAGGCCCGCTCCAGGTCACCTCGACTGGGGACGGGCCCGCCGCGCTCACGACGCCGTACCAGACCTGCAAGGTGCGGCCGTCGGCGGCGTCCAAATAGGGCGAGGAAGCCGCAGACCACTGGGTTACGCCGCCCCCCGAAACGGCGCTCACCGAGTTGGGCCAGCCGTCGTTGATGACGGTGAGCACCAGGAGGTCACCGGCGATCTGGGCGGACACAGGCAGCTCGCAGGCGGTCGCACCACCGAGGTCGCCGGAGAAGATGACGGGGGCGCCGACAGGCGCGATCGACGGGCCGCTCGGCGCCCCGGTGGCGTCTGCGACGGCCAGCGCGGGCACGGGCGGCGTGGTCAGCACCACCGGGGCGGCGGCAGCGTCGGCGGGGCCCGCCGCCGCCCCGACCGGGCCGGTTGTCGTGCTGGGCCCGCTTGTCACGTTCGGGCCGGTTGTCAAGGTGAGGCCGCCAGTCCAGCCCTTATGCCCCCACCTCCGTCCCCAGCCATCGGATCTGTGGTCCGAGTACGTCTCCTGGTCCGCCATCTGCACCGGGGCCGCCATCTTGGCCGAGGGCTGCGCCATGGTAGTCGTAGGCTGCGCCGGGGTCGTGGGGGGCGGCACCAGCACGGTCGCCGTCGCCAAGCTCGTGGTGGGGGCGGGCACGCTCGGGGCCAGCCGGCCCGCCGCCGCTACCGGCACGTCCGCTACCTGCACCTCCGCTGCCTGCACGTCCGCGACCTGCACGTCGGCTGGCTGCACGTCGGCTGGCTGCACGTCGGCTGGCTGCAAGTCGGCTGGCTGGGCCGACGCCGTCGTCGGAGGCGCCGCCGTGGTGGGGACCTTTGTCGCCGCGCTGGGCCGGGCCGGGCCCCCGGCCGCCAGCAACAGAGCGCCGCTCGCCGCCAGAGGCTCGTCCCTCAGGGGAGCCGGCGAGAGCCGCGCTGGGCCAGCACGAAAGCTTGTAGTGGACGCCGAGGTCTGGTCCCGGCTAGCCTGCTCTCGGGCATCCGGGGCAGCAATTGGTGTCTGGTGGACCGCATAGCTCAAACTGGGCTTGGCCGTAGCAAATGATGCGCTCGCAGTATTTGAAGCATTGAGAAGTTGCCGCACGGCACTATTACTGGTTGACTTCTGGCGCAGCGCGCTCTGATTAGGCTTTGTTGTCCCGTGAAACTGCCCAGTAGTCGCCCCCACGAGGGTGACAGCGACGCCCGTACCCGCGATAACCGTGGCCCAAGCTGGTGTTTTCGAGAAATCTGGCGCCTTCAAGTGCTTGGCGGGCTCATGGATCTTTAAGTGCTTAGCCGGTTCGGGCGCTTTTAGATGTTTGGCCTCGTACGCTTTCGGGAACTTCATGCCCGCGAACTTAGCTGCCACAGCACTAATGGTAAAGCCTTTCTTCTTGTGGCAGTTTGGCCGCGTTCTGCGCGCGGCATGAAGCGCGTTTAATAAGCGGCTGGCCGCCCCGAGGCCGGGCTACGGCCGGCGGCCTGGGCACGGCACCCGCCACGCCGGGTCACCGGGCTACCACTCGTCGGCCTCAGCCCTCGGTCCCTTAGCCCCGAGGCCTTGTCAAGGCGAACATATGTTCGTAGACTGGCAGGGTGGGTGAAGGGGCCCCCTACGCCGAGCTACATTGCCATTCCAATTTCAGCTTCCTCGACGGTGCTTCGCACCCCGACGAGCTGGTGGAAGGGGCGGTACACCTGGGGCTCGGAGCGCTGGCCATCACCGACCACGACGGCATGTACGGGGCCGTCCGCTTCGCTGAAGCCGCCGGTACGGCAGGCCTGCCCACCGTCTTCGGGGCCGAGGTCACCCTGGGCCTCACCCGGGCACAGACCGGGATGGCCGACCCGGAGGGTACCCACCTGGTGGTCCTGGCCCGGAGCCCAACCGGTTATGCCCGTCTGTGCAAGGCCCTTTCTGCCGCCCATCTATTCGGGCGAGAAAAGGGGCGCCCTCTCCTGGACCTGGCCCTCCTGGCGGCTATCGGGGCTGGTGCCGAGGTAGATCTCTCCACTATCTCCATGTCGGACGAGCCTTCCCTGCCCTCGTTGCTCTCGTCGCCGGCCCGGCCCGGTCCCGGTGGCACCGACCACTGGACCGTACTGACCGGCTGCCGCAAGGGTGCGGTGACCAAGGCCTTGATCAGTTCCGGCCCGGCCGCCGCCCGGCACGAACTGGCCCGCCTGCAGCACCACTTCGGTCGGGCCAACGTGGCCGTCGAGATCTGGGACCACGGCGAGCCTCTGGCCGGCGCCCGCAACGACGCTCTGGCCGAACTTGCCTGCCAATTGGGCGCCGACGTGGTCGCCACCAATAATGTCCACTACCACCGCCCCGGGCGGGGCCGTTTGGCCACCGCCATGGCGGCGGTGCGAGGCCGGCGCAGCTTGGACGACATGGACGGCTGGCTGCCGGCGACGGCCAGCGCCCACTTGCGCAGCGGTGCCGAGCAGGCCCGCCGGTTCGCCCGCTACCCCGGGGCGGTGTCGGGAGCAGCCCAACTGGGCCGGGACTGCGCGTTCGACCTGAAGCTGGTAGCGCCCAATTTGCCCCCCTTCCCGACCCCTGCCGGCCACACCGAAATGACATGGTTGACGCACCTCACCGAGCAAGGTGCCCAGCATCGTTACGGTCCCCGGCACTCCCCCAACCATCCCCGCGCTTATGCCCAGATCGATTACGAACTTGACATGATCAACCAACTCGGTTTCCCCGGCTATTTCCTCGTCGTCTGGGACATCGTCCGTTTTTGCAACGAATCTAGCATTTATTGCCAAGGGCGGGGTTCGGCCGCCAATTCCGCTGTTTGCTATGCGCTGGGGATTACAAAGGCGGACGCGGTCGGGCTCGGCCTTTTGTTCGAGCGGTTCCTGTCACCCGAGCGCGACGGGCCGCCGGACATCGACGTCGACATCGAGAGCGGGAGGCGGGAGGAGGCCATCCAGTACGTCTACCGCCGCTACGGCCGCTCCCAGGCGGCCCAGGTGGCGAACGTCATCACTTACCGGCCCCGTTCGGCGGTGCGCGACATGGGCAAGGCCATGGGGGCGTCGCAGGGACAGGTGGACGCCTGGTCCAAATGCATAGACGCCTGGGGCCCACTGCCTGCCGCCACGGGCGGTGCGGGCGGCAAAACCGGCGGGATACCCGAGCCGGTACTGGCGTTGGCCCGAGAAACCCAGGACTTTCCTCGCCATCTCGGCATTCATTCCGGAGGCATGGTCATATGCGACCGCCCCGTGGCCGAGGTGTGCCCCGTCGAGTGGGCGCGTATGGCTGACCGCAGCGTCCTGCAGTGGGACAAAGACGACTGTGCCCGGGCCGGCCTGGTGAAGTTCGACCTGTTGGGCCTGGGTATGCTTTCCGCTCTGCACTCCACCGTCGACCATGTGAAGACCTTCTACGGGAGGGACATCGACCTGGCCGCTCTGCCCCAAGACCCGGCGGTGTACGAGATGCTCGGCCAAGCCGATTCGGTCGGTGTTTTCCAGGTCGAAAGCCGGGCGCAGATGGCAACGCTCCCCCGCCTGCGCCCACGCACGTTCTATGACCTCGTAATAGAGGTGGCCCTTATCCGCCCCGGCCCGATCCAGGGCCGGTCCGTGCACCCCTACCTACGGCGGCGCAAGGGCACCGAGCCCGTGACCTATTTGCACCCTCTGTTGGAACGCAGCCTGAAGAAGACTTTGGGCGTCCCTTTGTTCCAGGAGCAGCTCATGCAGATGGCCATCGACGTCGCCGGTTTCAGCGCCGCCGAAGCGGACCAATTGCGCCAGGCCATGGGCTCCAAACGCAGCGCTCAACGCATGGAGCGCCTACGGGCGCGCTTTTACGCCGGCATGGCCGAGCGGGGCGCCATCGGCGAAGTGGCCGACCGGATCTGGGAGCAAATGGCCGCCTTTGCCAATTTCGGGTTCCCGGAGAGCCATTCGGTAAGTTTCGCTTACCTGGTTTACGCTTCGGCGTGGCTGAAACTGCATTACCCGGCGGCCTTCTTGGCCGGGCTGCTCGACAACCAGCCCATGGGTTTTTGGTCTCCCCAGACCCTGGTCCTGGATGCTCGTCGCCACGGCGTGGAGGTGCGCCGGCCGGATGTCAACGCCAGCGGCGCCGGCTCCGTGTTGGAACGAACCGGCAGTGGGACCAGCCACGGCGAGGGTGGCGGCGGGACGAACAACGGCCAGGGTAGCGACAGAGCGACGGGCCCGGCCGTGCGCCTGGGGATCTCCTATGTGCGGACGATCGGCCCTGAGCTGGCCGAGCGCATCGCCGCTGGGCGCCCTTATATCGGGATGGAGGACGTCGTCCGCCGGAGCGGCTTGAGCGTGGCCCAGGCCGAGGCGCTCGCTACGGCAGGCGCTTTCGAGTGTTTCGGGCTGGCCAGGCGCGAGGCCCTGTGGGCAGCGGGCGCCATTGCCCAAGCCGGGCCTGGCCATACCGGTGCCGCCAAGTCCGCTCAGCCAGCAGGCCGGCGAGCCGCAGGCGGGCGAGCGGGCGGCGGGCGAGCGGGCGGCGGGCATCATCAGGCAGCCCGTTTGGCCGGCCTCGTAACCGGTACTGAGGCTCCTCCCCTCCCGGGCATGAGCCCCACCGAGCTCAATAGGGCGGACCTGTGGGCCACCGGGCTGTCCCCGGACAGCTACCCGACCGAGTTGCTGCGCCCCCAACTCGACGCCCTGGGCGTCGTCCTGGCCGCAGATCTGGGCCGCCTGGCAGACGGCGCCGCTGTAACCATCGGCGGCCTGGTCACTCACCGCCAACGGCCCATGACGGCCAAGGGAGTGGTCTTCGTCAACCTGGAGGACGAAACCGGCCTTGTCAACGTCATTTGCCCCCTCCCGGTGTGGGAGCGTTTCGGCCAGGTAGCGCGGTCGGCACCCGGCCTTTTGGTGCGGGGAAGGTTGGAAAAAGCCGATGGTGCCATCAACGTCCTGGCCTCAGGGATCGAGGCCCTCCCGATGCTGGCCGGGGCCACCAACCTGCGTTCCCGAGACTTCCGCTGACGCGTGGTGAAGGCCGGCGTCAATGCCGTGGAGCACTCTAGCGACGGCTGCAGCGGCAGGGTACGTTCGGGAGGACCGTGGAAGAGGTGCCGCAGACTCGCCAGGATGCCCTGGAGGCTGACCGTCTCGACCCTCTGGCGTCCTACCGGGACGAGTTCGTCTTCAGCCCCGGGGGGCCTATTTACCTGGACGGTAACTCGCTCGGCCGCCGGCCGCGGGCGACCGAGGCCGCTCTCAACGGGCTTCTCGACGAGTGGGGCCGCGACCTTGTCGGGGGCTGGGACCGATGGGCCGACCTACCCGTCATGGTGGGCGACCGCATCGGAGAGTTGGTGGGCGCCGCGCCGGGCCAGGTCGTGGTGAGCGATTCGACGACGGTCAACCTCTACAAGCTGGCGGTGGCGGCCGTCGACGCCCGGGCCGACCGGCCCGTGGTCATGGGCGACGCAGAGGATTTTCCCACCGTGCGTTACGTCCTCCAGGGGATCGCGGCCGAGCGCGGCCGCCACCTGAGGTTGGTGGCCACCGACCCGGTCGAGGGGATAGCCGGCCCCTCGCCCGCCCCCGACCCCTTCTTCGAGGCCTTAGCCGACGGAGCCGACGGCGGCGTCGGCCTGGTGTGCTTGTCCGCCGTCAACTACCGCTCCGGGGCCGTGGTCGACCTGGCCTCGGTCACCAGTGCCGCGCACGGCGCCGGCGCCCTGGTCCTCTGGGACCTGAGCCACGCTGCTGGCGCGGTACCGGTCGACCTCGATGGGGCCGGCGCCGACCTGGCCGTCGGCTGCAGCTACAAGTACCTCAACGGGGGACCGGGCGCGCCGGCCTGGGCCTACGTGCGGGCCGGGTTGCAGGCGACCCTGCGCCAACCTATTTGGGGCTGGTGGGGCCAGCGCGACCAGTTCGCCATGGGCCCCGAGTACGACCCTGTCCCGAACATCGCCCGGTTCTTGACCGGCACACCGGACGTGCCCGGTACGGTCGCCGTCGACTGCGGGATCGCTCCGCTGCGGGCCGCCGGCATGCCAGCGCTGTGGGCCAAGACCCGGCGCCTGGTCGGCCTCCTGTCCCGGCGGGCCGAAGAACTGTTCGTCCCCCTGGGGGCCAGGACCACCAGCCCCTCCGACCCGGCCCGGCGCGGCGGCCACCTGGCCGTGTCTCATCCCGACGCCTACAACGCCGCCCGCCTCCTCATCG
>JBEKNX010000028.1:0-19768 GCA_049522375.1 Acidimicrobiales bacterium
GACGATCACCTACGAGCTCGGCCAGGGCGGCAGCCGCGACATACCGCTCACGGTGGCGCGCCTCGACAACGCCACCAACGCCGTGACCGTCGATGTAACGGGCCTTCCCAGCGGCGTCACGTCGAGCCTTTCCGAGGACCCCGTCCCCTCGCCCGGCACCGTCACCACGCTCACATTGGCGGCGTCGAGCACGGCTGCCATTGGCAACTACATGCTCACCCTCAGCGCCAGCGCTAGTGGGGCCACTTCCCAGTCCCCCGAGGTCGTCACGCTCTCCATCGTCGCCCCCGTGCAGGTCGCCGCCCCCGCCGGTATCCAGGTGGGGGGGTGCTCGAGCCACCAAACCACGGTCACGGCGCAGGTCGCTCCGGGGCTGTCCGGGCCGGTCACATTCGCTGTTGGCCTCACGTCGTCCTCACCGGGGCTCTCGGTCTCGGTCAGCCCGGTGCAGGCTGCGGTGATAAACGGCACCGCCCAGACGGCTCTCACCATCTCGAGCACCGGGGGCAGCGACCCGGGCACGGTCCAACTGGTGGCCACCCTGGCTGGCGGGGGCAGCCAATCCGTCAACATCTCCGTCCAGCCTCTCGGCCCTGAGGTCACCGCCATCGACGCCATGGACGTTTCCAGCCTGGGCACAACCGTTGCCGGCTCACTGGCCTCCACCCCGCGGGCCGAACGGTCCGGCACCACGGTGGAGGTCTTCGGCCAGTATTTCTGCTCCTCGGCCACCGTGGCCTTTGGCAACCCGGAGGCGACGGTCACCGCCAGCGTCGGGCACACTTTGGGCTCACAGGGCCCGGAGGACTACCTGCGGGTGGCCACGCCCCGTAACGCGACCAGCGGCCCGGTGACGGTGACCGCAGGCTCGCCCACAGCGAGCGGTACGTCGTCGGCGTCGCTGACGGTGGACAGCTACCGCAATGCGGCGGCTTTCAACTTCTCCAACTTCTTCCCGCAGCTCAACTTCCAGGACCTGACCGATGCCTTCGGGTCGCAGCAGACCTACATCAACGTCAACGTGTGCGGCTTCCTCACCCTCGGCATCTTCAATTGCAGCGCCGAGATAGTGCCCGACCCCGTGGCCCTGGCCTGGCTGGGCATCGCTACCGCCGCCCTTCAGGGTGGCACCTGCTTCGGCATTTCGCTCACCGACCAGCGCCTGCTGAGCGGCCAGATAAACCTCAACTCGTTCCCCCGCACCGGACAAGCCGTCTACGACCTCGACGGGCCGCCCGTCGATGCCCACGATACGGCGTACGGCAACACGCCGTTGCTGCAGGTGCTGAAAGCCCAGCACCTGATGCAGTTCAGTACCGAGTTCATGACCAATTGGCTGGCTCACGCCACGGCCCAGACAATCGAACCGCCCGATGAGGTAGCTGCAGGCTTAGCCAAGCAGATCAACGACATATTCAGCGCCGGGCGCTACCCGATGATCGAGATCAACGACGGTAACGGCGGCGGAGGCCATGTCGTGGTGGCCTACGACATGGTGGCCACGGGGTCGGGCAACTACGACATTTACGTCTACGACTCCAACAACCCCTACCAGAGCGGCGAGGACAGCGACGCGACGGGGGCGACTCACGCCAGCGCCGTGGCGGCGAGCGTCATCCACCTCTTCAGCAACGGCACCTGGAGCCTGGCCAGCACCACGGAGAAGAACGGGGCGCCCTTCCAGGGCGGCCCGAGCGCCATCGTCGTGACCGATCCCGCCAGCATCCCGCTGCACCCGACCCTGGCCACGCTGGGCGGCGCTGCGCCCGGCCTGCTCTTCTCCAGCGCCGGCACACCGGGCAGCGCCGGAGCCGCCGCCCCGGGAGCAGCGCGCCTGGTCCAGCTGACCGGAGCCGGCGGGAAAACCCTTTACCAGAAGAACGGTTCCCTCAACACGGACGCGGCGACCCGCCTGGACGCGGCGCCCTTCGGGCCGTTCGTAGCCTCGCGGGGTACTACGCCCGTCCCACAGCTCACCGTCGTCGGTCCCGGCGTCAAGCAGCTTACGGTGACGTCGCGTGGCGCGAGCCGGGGCAGCACGACCGAGACTTTCGTCGATGGCGGGTTCGTCGGGACCGTGGCATCGTCGGTGCCGAAGGGGGCCGGCGGGCAGACGTGGTTCTCGGCCACCGCCGGTACCGTCGGTTTCAGCGCGGTGACGTCGACGCCGCTTTCGCTCGGGGTAGACCAGGTAACGGCGGGCGGTTCGCAGAGCGTCGAGGTCACCACCTCTGGCGTCAAGGGCGGTGGCGACACGTTGACGCTCGGAGCCGGTGGTGGGACGGTCACGCTCACCCGGCGCGGCCCGGCGACAACCTTCACGATGACCCTCTCGGGTGAAACTCGCAATGGTCTCCCGGCCAGTTTCACCACCGGCCCCGTCCCCATCGGCCCGGGCCAGACGGCCAGCATCAACGGCATCCGTTGGGGCTCCCTGGCCGGCACCTCGCTGACGGCGCGGGTAGGCGGCAAGACCATGAAATTGCACAACCGTTCCAAAGCCGTCCGTTTGGTCAACATTGGCCAGGTGAAGGAACTGGCCGGCGCCCATCAGCACATCAGCCTGGTGGTGGGCGGGAGCCTGGCAAAACTGCCGGGCGGGAGCGATGTCGCCGTCGTCTGGGTGGTGCGCCACGGCAAAACCGTCCTCGCCCGCCACGAAGTGGCGCTCGAGGCTCAGCACGGGTCGTTCTCGTCGTCCTGGACGCTGCGCCTGGGCAAGGAAAAGGGGATCACGTTCACCGCCGTGGTCGTCGCCGTCGGCACCAAAGGTGGGACCGAGGTCAGCAGCACGGCCACCAGGTCGTTGACGTTTTCCGTCGGTTAGTGCCGCTGGAGCCAAGGATCCCTGAGCGCTGACGGCCCCGAGATGGCCTCCCTGCCCCCCAGTGAAGGAGACGTCAACTCGTCGGCGGGCCGGGCCGCCTGGGTGGCGGCGCTGGGGGGACGGGCCCGGGCCATGCTGGACGAAGACGAACGCTACTTCTTGCGCCAGTCCCTGTCGACGCCCTGCGCCGACGTCCTGGAGCGAGCCCGGGGAGCGACCCTGGTCGACGTCGAAGGGCGGGAAATACTCGATTTTCATGGCAACAGCGCTCACCACGTCGGCTACGGGCACCCCCGGGTGGTCGAGGCGGTAAAGGCGGAGCTGGACCGTCTGCCGTTCTCGCCTCGCCGCTACACCAACGCTTCGGCCATAGCGCTGGCCCGGCGGTTGGCCGAACTCGCCCCGGGCGACCTGGGCAAGGTGCTCCTGGCCCCGAGCGGCGCCGCCGCCGTAGGGATGGCCCTGAAACTGGCCCGTTATGCCACCGGGCGCCATAAGACGATCTCGATGTGGGAGTCGTTCCACGGGGCCAACCTGGACACGATCTCGGTGGGGGGCGAGGCGCTGTTCCGTCACAACGCCGGGCCTCTTTTGCCGGGCACCGAGCACGTCCCGCCCCTCGGCTTGGCCCGGCGTTTCTTCGGGACCGACGGCCACGCCTACGAGCGGTTGGCGGGCTACATCGGTTACGTGCTCGAGGTGCAGGGGGACGTCGCCGCCGTTGTCGCCGAACCGGTGCGCTGGACCACCGTGGACGTCCCTCCGCCGGGGTTCTGGCCTCAGGTGCGCCAGAGCTGTGACCGCTACGTCCGGACCTGGACGTGGTGCCCGAGGGCGCTCTGGGCCACTACACCCACGAGAAGAGCCCCGTCGGGGCGGCGGCGGCGCTGGCCACCCTGGCGGTGATCGAGGAGGAAGGCCTGGTGGACCGGGCACGGGAGCTCGGACGTTCGACCCTGTCCCGTCTGGCCGCTCTGGCCGCCGCCAGTCCTTTATTGGGCGAGGCACGTGGCCTCGGCATGTACTGGGGAGTGGAGGTGTGCCCCTGGGCCGGGGCGAGCGCGGTCGCGGTGGCCGACCGCTTGCTGTACAGCTGCCTGAGGCGGGGGCTGAGCTTCAAGGTGGGCGGCGGCAACGTGGTCACCCTGTGCCCACCTCTCAACATCAGCACCGAGGAACTCGATCGAGCCCTCGATATTCTTGCCGCGGCAGCGATGAGCGTAGGCCCCCGCGATCGGTAGAAGTGACGCGTGGCGCCACCAGGAGCGCGTTGCAAAGGCTTAGGGGCGAATGCAGGATGGGGTCCGTTGGCGTGGCCAGTGCGCCGGTCGGTGCCCGCCAGGCTGGGAGGCAGGAGATGACGCACCGAGACAGGGTGGCGGAGGCGCTCAGCCACTCGGAGCCGGACCGCTGCCCGTGGCAGGCGAGCTTCACCCCGGAGTTCGCCCGACGCTTGCGTACCGAACTGCACCTGGGCGGCGCCGGCGCCCACAACCCCCACGGGGGTGGTAACCCTTACGACCTCGAGGTGGCCTTCGACCAGGACGTCCTCATCACGTCGGTGGGTTGGGCGAACTCGTACTATGGGCAGGGCGACGAGTACGTCGACGAGTGGGGGGTGGGCTGGCAGTCGGTGGCCTACACGACCCCGTACGGGGTGGGCCACTACACCGAGCCGCGGGGGCACCCGCTCGCCGACGCCGGGGCGCTCGCATACTACCAGCCGCCGGACCCGACCAGGCCAGAGCTGTACGCCGACGCGCAGCGGCTCATCGCCGAGCACGGTGACGAGTACTGGATCGTGGGCTCCGCCGTCACCACGATCTTCGAGACGGCGTGGGCGATGCGGGGCCTGGAGCAACTGATGATCGATTTCATCGAAGATCCCGACCTGGCCGACGCCATCCTTGACATCCCTTACCAGTACCACCTGGCCGCCGCCGAGACGCTGGCGGGAATGGGCGTCGACATGATCTGGCTGGGCGACGACGTGGGCCAGCAGCAAGGCATGCTCATCTCCCCCCGCCACTGGCGGCGCTTCCTCAAGCCGCGCCTGGCCAATATCATCAACCGCGTCAAATCCGTCAACCCGGCGCTAAAGGTCGCCTACCACACCGACGGGTGCGTCTATGCCATCATCCCCGAGCTCATCGAGATCGGGCTGGATGTGCTCAACCCGGTACAGCCCGCGGCCATGGACCCCGCCCGCCTGAAGCGTGAGTACGGCCGCGAGCTCTGCTTTTGGGGCTCGATCGATGAGCAGCACACGATGCCCTTCGGCCGCCCTGACGAGGTCCGCCGCGAGGTGGAGGAGCGGGTCAAGACGGTCGGCCAGGACGGGGGCCTCATCCTGGCACCCACGCACCACCTCCAGCTCGACACCCCGTTGGAGAATTTCTGGGCCTTGCTCGAGGCGGTGGGAGGGGCCCGCCCCGGCGTCACGCCCGCCATGCTTGGGGGCGAGGGACAAGGGCTGGTTGGGGGAAGACCAGACGGGGGACCGGCCGCGGCGAACAGACCGCGCCGCTCCCGTACACTCCTGTGATGTCCAGCCTCGGCCGAGACATAGGAGAAGACCGTATCGGCGCCGTCCTGAGAGCCGTCCCGGAGCAAGGCCCGGGCCCCCGAGAGCCGGCCGCGTCTGGGGCGCTGGCGCGGCCGGCGCGTAGCCCGGTCCTGCTCGAGCTGGCCTGGCTCGTCTTCCTGGTCTTCATCTACGACTGGCTGCAGGACCTGGCACCGCTGCGCCGGACGCTGGCCTTCGACAATGCCCACAGCTTGCTCTCGTTCGAGACCCGGATAGGCATGGACCCGGAGCGGGCCCTCAACCACTGGCTGGCCCACCAGCACGTGCTGGCTTTCCTGGCGTCTAATTTCTACTCCAACGCCATCTTCGCCGTCACCTTCGGGTTCGCGGCCTACCTCTGGTGGTGCCGCCCGGACATCTACCGGCCCCTGCGCAATGTCCTGGTGCTGGCCAACCTCATCGGTTTTGCCGTTTTCTGGGCCTTCCCGGTGGCACCGCCTCGGATGCTGCCGGGCTTTATCGACGTGGTGGTGAAGGCCGGCGGCCTGGGCGCCTGGCACAACACCCTCATAAGGCATGCGGACCAGTTCGCGGCGATGCCCTCCATGCACCTCGGCTATGCGGTGTGGTGCTCCTTGGTGGCGTGGCGGGTGGCCCGGCACCGGGTGTCCAAGCGGGTGGCTGTCGTCTTCGGCATCGCCTACCCACTGCTGACGACCCTGGTCGTTATGGGCACCGCTAACCACTACCTCCTGGACGTACTTGCCGGTACGGCGACAGTTGTCCTCTCTGTAGTGCTCCTCGAGGTCCTGCCCGGCTCACTGCGCCGCCGGTGGGCAGAGACGACGACGGGCGCGGCCACGCCGGGGGAGCTGGTGCCGGCGGCGGCCGGCACCTCGGACGCCGGAGCCGGACCGGCCGACCCGGTGCCCTCGACGATGACCCCGTCGTAGGGCCGGGCGTCCTAGGATCGCAGCCCGCGGGGAAAGGAGAGACACCGAAATGAAGCCCGGCGAAACGTGGAAGTACATCCATTCCGAACGGTCCCAGATGGTTGAGACCTGGGCCGCCCTGTCGGCCGACCAATGGGCTACGGCTTCGTGGTGCACGGGCTGGTCGGTCCAGGATGTTGCCGGTCACATCGTCGCCGCCGCCGAGCAGACGCCCGCCAACTTCTACAAGGAGCTGATCTCGGCCGGTTTCAAGTTCAACGTGTTCACCGAGCGGGGCGCCCGACGCCTGGCTGCTGTCGGACCGGCCGAACTGGTCCAGCGTCTCCAGGCCCGGACCTCGACCACCAACCACCCGCCCGCCCCCGTGATGGCCATGCTGGGCGAGATCGTCGTCCACGGCGAGGACATCCGCCGCCCTCTGGGGCTGGCGCACCAGTCGCCGGAGGCGGCCTTGGTAGCCGTGGCCGACAGCTGGAAGAACTCCAACCTGCTGATCGGAGCGAAACGGCGTATTGCCGGTCTGCGGCTCCGGGCGACCGACGTCGACTGGGCCCACGGCGACGGCCCAGAGGTATCAGGCCCGATGGTCTCCCTGGTCCTGGCCATGACGGGACGCAAGGCCGCTCATGCCGACCTGGCGGGTGAGGGCCTAGCCAGCCTGGCCCAGCGCCCCTGAGACCTGCGCCGCTAGATCCACTTCGCCTCCCGGGCCTTGAGCGCGGCGGCGACGCGATTTCCGACGTCGAGTTTCCGGAATATTTCGTGCACGTGCGATTTGACGGTGTTCGGGCTCAGGTAGACACGGTCGGCAATTTCGCGGTTCGACAAGCCCTCGGCGATCAGGCGGAGGATCCCCAGTTGCATGACGCTCAGCGGGACCGGCGGCGTCTGGGGGGGTTGTCCCCCCACGGAGCGGAGGCGGTGGAGGACGGCGGCCGCCACCGTCGGGGATACGGCGCCCCCACCGGCGTACACGGCCCGGATGGATTCTTTGAGGTTGAACCGCTCGATGTCCTTGACGACGTAGCCCTTGGCCCCCGCATTTATGCAATCCTCGACCAGTTTCTCATCGCAGTACGCGGAGACCATGAGCACCGCCACCTCGGGATGGGAAAGCGCGAGAAGGCTACAAGCTTCGGCGCCGCTGAGCCCGGGCAAGCGGGCGTCGAGCAACACGACGTCGGGAGCTGTCTGGGTCACCAGTTCGGCCAGCTCCTCGGCCGTCCCGCCCTCGGCGACGACGTCGAAATCGGGCTCGCACTGAAGGATTGTCTTGAGGCCCTCGCGAGTGATCTCGAAGTCGTCGATTATCGCGATCCGGATCACGCCGGCTCCGTCGGGTACGGGATGCTGGCCCTGACTACCAAACCCACCTCGTCGCCGTTGGTAACCTCCAAGCTGCCACCCCGGTCGATCACCGCCTGGCGTATATGGCGCAGCCCGAAGTGCAGGTAGCTGTCCGGGAAGGTCCTGAGGAGGGTCTCCGGTGCCCCGGTGCCATCGTCCTGTACGACGACCTCGAGGCGAGCCGCCTCGTGGCGGAGGCTGACGAGCACGACCGTGGCGCTGGCGTGCCTGACGACGTTGGTCAATGCCTCCCTGACGACCAGGTGTACGACATCGTGCACGGCCTCGGTGGCCGCGGTGGGGCTACCGCTGACCGATAGGTGGACGCCGATCCCGGAGGTGTGCTGGAACTCCTGGACAAGGGACCGGATATCGTCGGTCAGGTTCCCCAGCTCCTCCTCGCCGTTCAAGTGGAAAATGGCTCTTCGCACCTCGTCAGCGGCGCTGATGGCGAGCCGGCGCAGCTCTTGTATCTCCTGAGCCAGCCGGGCCTCGATGGACCGGTCCTCGAGCAGCGAGCGCAGCCGGACGCCGATCAAGAAGATCTCTTGTTCGATGTGGTCGTGGAGAGCACCGGCGATGCGCTGGCGTTCGCGGCCTAAGAGCTGGGCCCGTTCCAGCTCGGTCAGGCGCTCGTGCAATTTTTGCTGGAGCTCGGCGATCGTCTGCCGCTGGCGTTGGTACAAGCGGGCATTGCCGACGGCGACGGCGACCTGACCCGCCAACGTCGTCAACAGCCTCTCGTCCCCCGAGTCGTAACCGGATTGCTTGTTGGCGACGCCGATCATCCCGATCACGTTGGCGCCCAGCCTGAGGGGAGCACCGAGGAACCTCCGCACGGCCGGGTGCCCGGACGGCTGCCCGACGCTGTGCGGGTCTTGGTCCACGTCGTTGGCGACATAGGAGCGGTTCTCCTTGATGACGACGCCCACGACGCTGGACCGGAGCGCCATCAGGTGGAACGACCGGTAGAAGTCTGAGCTGGCGCTGAAACCCTTGATGGCGGCGATGTCCATAACCTGGTCGCTGACTTCGGCCTGGCCACTGGCGATAACTCCCTCGTTCGCGTCCTGGAGCAGGCCCGTGAAGGCGAACTCAGAGCCGGTCAGCGTCAGGCAGTAGCCAAGCGCCCGGTCGCAGATCTGCCGCAACTCGTGGAGCGCGGCGATCTCGACCGAGATGGAGGCCAGTTGCTCTTGGGTGTTGTCACCTTGAGCCATCCAGCCCCCCGACTCCAGCGCCACCCTATCGATGTCGGTATTTGGGTTGACATCGAGTTGGGTCGACGTTGGTCAGGTCAATGCTACTCCGGCTGAGCTGCGGCCTACTGCGACCCGTTGTCGCCACGGCCACTCTCACCCGATCGGGTGGCCCGAGCTCATTCGACCGGGTTAGATCTCAGGCCGCGACGGGTCAGATCGGGCAGCCCGAGCTGCCGTGAGGGTGGCCGGCGGGGAGGACCGGGCCCGGACCACGGAGGACCAGGCGGCCGGGGCGGAACGGACCACGGACGACCAGGCGCTCGGGCGTGCTGGATCTATCTTTCGGTGGGCGCACTGCTCATGTTGGTTTATTTCGCCGACCCGTTCGGGTCATTGCTTCCCGGCTGGGCGCCTCGTTTCCCGCTCGACATCATGGTGAACGGGTCGGCCGTGGCCGCTGTGATCGTGGGCGTCCGGCGGTGGCGGCCCGATCCTGCCCTGCCCCGGTGGCTGATGGCGGTGAGCCAGGCCGTCTACACCGTCGCCGACTTCGTTTTCTACTGGCGCCTTTACCTCGATCACGTCGAGCATTTCCCGGGCCTGGCCGATGTTTTCTACCTGGGCCGGCTACCGTTCATGGTGGCGGGGCTGGCGCTCCTGGTCCGCCGGCGCAGCGGGAGAGTCCGGGTGGCGGTCATCGATTCTCTGATCGTCGGTGTCGGGGTGGGCATCCTGTCGTGGGTTTTTCTGATGGAGCCCTACACCAACGGCGCTCTCAGCGTTTCCGCCCGTTTGGCGTCTCTCGCCTATCCCGTCACCGACCTGATGTTGACCGTAATGGCCGTGCGTCTGCTCGCCGGGGATGGGCGCCGGGGGCCGTCCCTGTACTTCCTTACCGGCGGGCTCATCCTTCTTGCCGCCACGGGTTCGGCTTACGGCTGGCTCGACCTGCACCGCGCCTTTTATGGCTCGGGGTTGCTTGTCCAGGTCGGCTGGCTCGGTTACTACCTCACCATGGGCGCCTGCGCCCTGCACCCGTCCATGCGCGAGCTGGGCATGCCCGGGCGCCACGACGAGAAGGGCCACCCGCGAACGAGGCTCGTCGCGCTGGGTGCCGCCACCCTTGTCGGGCCGGCGTTGTTGGCCGGCGAGGCGTGGCTGGGGCGGCGTACCGATGCCCTTCCCATCGCCTTCAGCTCGGTCGCGGTCATCGTCCTGGTCGTACTGCGCCTGGCCGACGGGATGCGCCACCAGGCCCAAGCTGAGGCGCAGGTACACTACCAGGCGTTCCACGACCCGCTAACCGGTCTCGCCAACCGCGCTTTGTTCTACGACCGGCTCGAGCATGCTCTCGAGGTCAATCGCCGCCATCCCCACGGCTTGGCCGTCATCTCGTTGGATCTCGACCGGCTCAAACTGGTCAACGACAGTCTCGGCCACGCGGCCGGAGACGAGGTGCTCGTGGCCGTGGGCCAGCGGGTCAGAGCGTGCCTGCGTTCGACCGACACGGTCGCCCGTCTCGGAGGGGATGAGTTCGTGGTCCTGGAGGAAGGCGTCAATACGTTTGCGGAAGCCGGGGCCACGGCGCAGCGGATGATAGACGCACTGGCTGAGCCGCTGGTCCTGGCCGGCCGTCAGATCCTGACCCGAGCCAGCGTGGGGGTGGCATTAGCGGTGACCGGCAACGAGAGCGCCGAGCTGCTTTTGAGCAATGCCGACGCGGCCATGTACACGGCCAAGCGCGAGCTGCCCGGCACCTACCGTCTCTTTGAGCCCGCCATGCACGTCAGCTCCCCGGACGTCGGCCTCGAGGTCGAGCTCCGTCGCGCATTGAAGAACCGTGAGCTTGTCGTGCATTACCAGCCCATCGCCTCTCTGGGCAACGGCGAGGTCACAGGCGTCGAGGCCCTGGTGAGATGGGAACACCCCCAACGCGGGCTGGTGCCACCAGCGGCGTTCGTCCCCGCCGCCGAGGCCAGCGGCACCGTAGTCGACATCGGTGCCTTCGTCCTCAGGCAGGCCTGCCGGCAGATGAAATACTGGCACGAATGCTGGCCCGAGCACCGCCTCAACCTGAGCGTCAACCTTTCGGCCCACGAATTGGCCCAAACGGACCTGGTTTCCCGGATCGACCAGAACCTCCGCGACAGCGGGCTCGAGCCCCGGTTCCTCACGCTGGAACTGACAGAGAGCGCTCTGGTCGTCGACCCCGTCACTGCCGGGGAGCGGTTTCGTGCGCTCAAGGAACTGGGCGTAAAGGTGGCGCTCGATGATTTCGGCACCGAGTTCTCCTCGCTCACCAACCTCCGCCGTCTTCCCGTCGACTGCCTGAAGATCGACAAATCGTTCGTCGACACCGTCGCCGTCGACAACATCGGTTTCGGTTTCGTGAGAGCCGTGGTTGGGCTGGCGCATTCCCTCGGGCTGACCACGGTGGCCGAAGGGGTGGAGCAAGCCGATCAGGTAAACGCCCTGCGGCGCGCCGGTTGCGACCTCATGCAGGGGTACGTCCTCGCTCGAGCGCTGCCCGTCCCGGACGTGGAGGTGGTTATAGGCCCGCGCAAAATAAACGGCACGGACATGCAACTGGCCGGCGCGGCGCGCTACACGACGGGGACAACTCAAGGCCGGCTACAGTGACATGGCGCAACCCGAAGTGGCGGGCCCTGGTGGCTAAAACCGGCACCAATGTGGTCTCCGGCATTGTCCGATCGGGTGAGACATTTTCGCCCGGTGCCCTCGTGCCTCCGGGCGCTAACTTCGGAAACTGTACATATGGCTGCGCAGCTCCTGGGCCCGCCCCGCGTAATCGAAAAGGGGACCGTCTCCGGGCTCCGTCTGAGCGTGGGCCTTGGGCACAATGGCAGCTGATCATCGCTGGGCCACCGGGGTCCTGATCGTACAGGACGACGAGAGGACCTGCCCCGGCTTGAGCCGGATCCTGACGGGTGCCGGGTACGACGGCTGGGAGGCACCGTACGTCGTCGACGCCAACGGCGGCAACGGAACCGGCACCGGCGGTCGGGCCTTCGAGACCGGCGCCCTCGGTCACGTGGTTGCCCCCTCTACTACGGACGAGATGCTTATCACGCTGTCTAACGCCCTCAAGCGCCGCCGCCTCGACAGGATGAGCCGCTACTCCGTGACGCTGGCGAAAGCGGTCGGCTACCCTGACCATTCGATCAACCGTGCCCGCCTGGCCACCGTCCTACATGACGTCGGCCATGTCGGCGTCCCCGACACCATCCTGCTTAGGCCCGGGCCGCTGTCGCCAGACGAGTACAAAATCGTGCAGTGCCATGCCCACATCAGCTACCGGCTCCTGGCCGGGTCGGCCTCCGAGCTCCTCGGCGCCGCCGCTACGGTCGTTCTCGGGCACCACGAATGGTGGGACGGCAGTGGGTACCCTAGAGGCTTGAGCGGGGACCAGATCCCTGAGCTGGCCCGGGTCGCGGCAGTGACCGGCGTCTTCGACGCCCTGACCAGCAACTGCGGCTACCGGGCGGCGCTGCCCGTCGACACGGCTGTCGCGATAATGACCGAGCGGCGCGGCCGCCAGTTCGAGCCGCGCCTGCTCGAAGCGTTCTTGGGAGCCTTGGACGAAATTGTCGCCGTCCGTCAGGCCTACGGCGACGGCGAGGATGATGAGCTCGGTGCCCGCGTGCCTTTCGTTGACGAGGGTGACGTGCCGCTCGACGACAGGGTGGCCCTGTCGCAGTTGCTCGACCGCATCAAACCCGCTTGTAGCCGGGCCGGGGCGGACCTCGGGCCCCGGGAACTGGAGGTCCTAGGGCTCGTCGCGGCCGGATTGCCCAACAAAGCCGTCGCCGAGCGTCTCTACATCAGCATCAACACGGTGCGCAACCATGTTAAGAGCATCCTGCAGAAGCTCGAGGCCCACTCCAAATTGCAGGCTGTTGCCATTGCGGTGCAAGAAGGTCTGATCGATCACCGGCGCTTTATAGTCGCCCCGGCACCTCCGCACCTCGATATCTCGGCGCACCCGCACGTCAGTAACGGCGGCGCTTAGCTGACCTGGCTGGCGCCCGGACCACCTCGGCAGGGCGCGGGCGGCGAGGCCCGCCCTGGACCTAACGGCAATCCGCGTCGTTGAGCGCTACAGGCGGCGCGTCGACGGTCGCGATCGGCGTTCGGAGGGCGGTTGGCAACCGGAAAAGCGGCTATAGCCCGGGGCGGCCATGAACGCCGCGCCACTGTTGAGGATCTAGGGGCCGCGTCGGCCCGAAATGGAACCCATCAGCAGGCCGCCACCCGAGCGCCAGGAACGAGGAACCAGTTGAAACGCTTCCTACCTTTGAAGAAATCCCTTATGACCGGTGCTGGTGTGGCCATCATTGCCCTTGCCGTGCCGGCAGTGGCCTCAGTCGCTCAGGCCGACACTCCTCCCGCCGACCAGATCGTCCTCGACGGGAGCTGCCTCTCGCTGAGCGACGTGCTCTCGGCTGCACAGCAGGCCATTGCCGCGTACGTCCCTGGCGGTCCGCCGGCCGGCGTGACCATCAACAACACATGGGTGCCGGCGGTGTTCCTTTTGACCAACGCCGGGGAGTTCGGCGGGGGCCTCGGGTTATGCGTGCAAACCGCTCCTCCCGCCACGACCACCGATGGCTCGACAACTCCGACCGACCCGTCCAACACCGACCCGTCCAACACCGACCCCAACGGCACCGACCCCAACGGCACCGACCCCAACGGCACCGACCCCAACGGCACCGACCCCAACGGCACCGACCCCAACAACCCGCCGCCCTGTAACTGGGGGGACCACGGACCTGATCACGGCTGGGGCCAGCCAGAGGGCAGCCAACCAAACTGGGGCCAGGACAACTGGGGCCAGAACAACGGTGGCCAGCCGAACTGGGGCCAGGACAACTGCGACCAAAACAACGGTGGCCAGCCGAACTGGGGCCAGGACAACTGAGGCCAGATAACTCAGCCGAACAACTGGGGCCGAACAACTGTAGCCGAACAACTGGGGCCGAATAACTGGGGCCGAATAACTGGGGCCGAATAACTGGGGCCGAATAACTGGGGCCGAATAACTGGGGCCGAATAACTGGGGCCGAATAACTGGGGCTCGGTGAGCGCTAATAGCGGACGGGTGGGAATATGGCCGATCGAAGTTCGGAAGCGATCTGGCTGCATTCCCCATATCCGCCGCCGTGGGACGTCCTGGGGAAGTCCAGGGGCTCCAGCGCCGGGACTTGCCAGGCGCTGGCCGCGTAACTGATCGCCTCGTCGGCCAGAGCCAGCAGCCGGTTGTCGTCCACCGGCCGGTCGGCCAGGATCTGGGAGATGATCTTGGCGCCGGAGGAGCTTTCGATAAGGCCCCCGTGGAACGCCGCCAGCACGACGGAGGGGAAAGAGAGCCGTTCGGCCGCCGGACTTACGGTGGCGTCGGCCAGCGGAAGTAGGGCGAACTGGCGTATGCCGGCGATGGGGCACGCCATGGCGTTCTCCAGGGCCGGTGCTTGCTCGTCGAGCGAGGCGAACAGAGGGTTGTCAGGCGACAGGTTGATCGGGGACACGCCATCGAGCACGTCGCTTATGAGCCGCATCGCGGCGTTGGTGGCTACGCCCCAGTCCTGGTCGCCGATGGTCGGGTACCAAACGCGGCCCGGGTCCTGGAGCGGGCTGGCCAGCACCAGGGTCCGCACCGCGGTGCCGGGGTCGGCCAGCAGTGCCGTTTTGGCCACCAGCGCCCCTTCGCTCTCGGCCACCACGTCGACCGGCCCTCCGGTCCTGGCCTGCAGGGCCGCTACCTGCTCCAGCAGCATCCGGTCTAGCTCCGCCAGAGGCTTGGCGGTGTCCGGACTGGCGTAGGGGAGGGGCATGCCCTGGGGGTCGAGGCCGCGGTACGAGAAGCGCTCCTCCACGTAGCTCCCGGGTACGGGGTGCGCCTGTGCGCCGGACCAACTCGACCCGTAACCCGAGACGACCAGGACCGACAGGCCGTAGCCCGGCTCGGCGAGGGCCGCGGACCGGGCCTGCAGGGAGCGAGCTTCCGCCTTGCGGGCCTGGCCGAAGCCGATAACCGTCCCCGCGACGACGGTGCCGACGAGGGCCAATGCCGCTAGGGCGGCTACGGGGACGGTGCGCCGTACCGGCCGGCGGTCGGCCACAAAATGAACGAGGCTCACCCAGGACCAGGCATTGAACAGCCCGCCCAAGGCGGCGACCAGAGGCCACAGGGCGGCGGGCACGGCGTCCACCGCCGCGCTCGCCACGCTCAAGGTCAGGAACGCCAAAGCCACGCCACCCACCGCGCCCGGCGCCACCAGCCGCTGCCACCAGTCCCCACTGACCGGCGCCGGGTGGATGATGAACGCGACGAGCAGGGCGGCGGGCACGGCCGCCAGGAACAGCCACGAAACGGGTACGGCGGCCAGACCGAACAGGAGGGTGACGCTGGGCGAGAGCAGAACGGCGGCGAGGGCGGTGGCGAAGAGGCTGCGGCGCACCAGTTTGCCTACTGACGGGCGTGGCAGGTGGGCCGGCCACGCCAGGGCGATGGAAACCGCCGTGATCGCTCCCCGCACGACCAGCACGGCCATGAGCTCGCCGGCCAGGGCGGCCCACGAGTTGTTGTAAACGCTCACCCAGCGCAGGTCGCCGAAGACCCCGAACGGGGCGATGGCGCTGGCTTGGGGGGCGAGCTCCGGTCGGGCGCCGGGGTCAAAGCCCATCACCGCGGCCGTCTCGGCCAGGTTGAGGCCGGTGCAGAGCGCCACCAACCTCCACCGGAACAGCGCGTTCAACCACCAGGACGGTGCCCCTCGGGGCACTCTCTGGTCCGCACCTGAGGCGGCCATGGCTCAACGATACCCCTTGGTAACTGCGAAGGGGCCTTTGGTTGCGGGTAGAGCCGAGCGGTGCCTGGTTAGGCGGGTGGGTCGACGACTTGCAAGTCAGACCAGGGCAGAGACGACACCACCTGGTACGACTGGAACCCGTCCCAGCTGGCCGTGATGGGGTCGACGCCGGGGTTGCCCTCGGTCGCCCAGTCGCTGGGCTGCTCGGCTTCGAGGAAGACGCCCGAGGCCTGGTCCGTGACCACGGCGCCGTAAGTCTGGACGGCCCGGAAGACCATCTGGGCGAAGGGCGTGAGCCCATACGGCGTGGGCGTGCCGGGCGCGAAGCGGAACCACTGGCCTTCGCCGGGCTGGCCGGGATCGTACCCGCAGTCGGTGCGGTCGGCGGGGTACACGTAGGAATTGCAACTGGGCAGTGCGAGGCTGACGGCGTGGTCGATCGATCCCGAGGCGACGTCCGCCTCGGTGATCGTCGTGGCCAGGTAGCTGATGCCGGTGGCGGACAGGCCGTACGGGTACCCGAAGACACCGTCCGAGGTCGCCATGTCGAGCTTGCCGCCCCAGCACGCCGAGTAGCTGGTGCCGGACTGGCGCGAAACCTGCCACAGTTCCCAGTCGGTGTGGGTCGAGGGCTGCCAGATGACCAGCGGGTTGTCCGACGAGCCGTTTAAGTCGGCGTCGCTGGGTATGGGGATCCGGCTGCCGGTGTCGGGGATGAAGTTGTTGCACCCGGGCGTGACTGAAACGGTCACTTTTGGCTGCCCCGGGGGCACAGGGTACAAGGGTTGCGTATTGACGCCGACGGAGCCGTAGTGGGTTTGGTAATCCGTCACCAAATCACTGACGTACTCAGCGGAGTTGACGTCGACGGGCCAGTTCTGCACGTTGCTGTCGAAAAGGCTCGATGGCCATTGCGACGCCGCTGTGCCGGTGAACAGCGCCGGGAGAATGGTGGTCGTCCCCGGCAGGGTCGTGGTCGTTGGCCCGGGTGGTCCGTCCAGGACCACCGAGATGTGCCTTATAAACGTCGAGGTCTCGTTGCTTGCCACCAGTGCGAACGCGATCGTGCGGTGCAAAGTCGAGTGATTGGGCCCGATAACCACATTTGCCGTGAAGGCGGACGAGCACGGCCGGCTGCTGCCGCTGTAGACGACGGGAAGGGGTTGTGTGGACAGCAGCTTCAGTTGGCAGGTCGTGGCGTGCTCTAGCTGACCGGTGATCCTGACCTTGCCGCCGTACGGTCCGAGTTGCGACGGGGTGGCGGCGGCAGTTACGACCCGCGCCTGGGCAGGCCCGCTGGCCGACAGAGCGGTCAGCACCCCGACCGCCGGCAGAAGACAAGCCAGGCCGACCCCCAACAGCAGCCTGGGCCTCAAGGCGGTACCTGAACTTCGGCGGCGTCTCAAGACGCCTGGGGGCGGCCCCGGCCCAGGACTGTCGTCATAAGCACCAGCACCCTCACCCGAAGAGATCTTAGTGGTCGCCACCTGTCCCTTTTGCTGAGAGGCGTGCCCGTTTGCTGAAGAGTATGTGAGAGAGCGGTCAGCCGGGCGCCGTGACCGCCTGGCGCTCGGTTGTCGACGGCGTGCTCCAGCTCCGCTTTGGACATCTGGGAACGGCCCTTGATGCCACGGCTTTGAGCCTCCGCGTGAAGCTGGTCGCGGGTGCGGCCCCCGGCTCCCGGGTGGGACTTGAGGCCGCCGCGCCGGCCGGAAGAGATGTCCTCCGTGCCGCCCTAGGGCCCCTCCTGGCCGGCGAGGTACTTTCAGCCGCCCCGATGGGTACTCTCTCAGGGCGATGTTGATCGGCACGTCGGGCTGGCAGTACCGGCACTGGCGCGGCGGCCTGTACCCCGAGGGCCTGGCTGTGTCGCGCTGGCTCGGCCATTACGCCGAGCGGTTCGCGACCGTCGAGGTGAACAATGTCTTTTACCGCTTGCCGGAACTGGCCACGTTCAAGACGTGGGCCGAGGCGGTGGGCGACGATTTCGTGTTCGCCGTAAAAGTGAGCCGGTACCTGACCCATGTGCGGCGGCTTCGTGACCCCGACGAGCCGGTGCAACGGTTCCTCGAGCGCGCCGCGGGGCTCGGCCCCAAGCTGGGGCCCGTGCTGGTGCAATTGCCGCCCAGCATGCCTGTCGACCTGGACGCTTTGGACCGAGCGCTGGGTTGCTTCCCGAAGGGGGTGCGCGTGGCCGTCGAGTTCCGCCACGACAGCTGGTGGACGCCGGGGGCCCGCTCGCTGCTGGAGGGCCACGGGGCGGCGTTGTGCCTGGCCGACCAGGCGGGGCAACGCTCACCCCTTTGGCGCACGGCGGACTGGGGTTACCTCCGCCTGCATGGGGGCCGGGCCCAGCCGCCGGCCTGCTATGGGCGAGCCGCGCTGCAGACATGGGCCGACGAACTGGCCAAGTTGTGGCCCCCACCGGCCGACCTGTACGTCTATTTCAACAACGACCAGCACGGCTGCGCCCCCCACGACGCCCGGTGGCTGGCCTCAGCGGCGCGACGCGCCGGGCTGGCCCCCAGCCGCGTCCCGGCCGTCCCGGAAACCCCGCTGCGCTAGCCCAGAACAGCGGCCAAGGGGGCGGTCGGCACCGAGCTCGTGCCTGATGGTCGGCTTTTAGCCCAGCCCGGCGAAGGCGAAGGCGTACAGGACGGCGGTGAGGGACAAACCGTCGATCATTCCTCCCCGCCTGGCGATGCCGGCCACGTCGGCGACGCTCACCCATTCGATGCGCTCCGACTCCCCAGGGTCCGTGGGCTCGCCCACATAAGCGGCGCCCTCGGCCAGGAACAGGTTGAACTTCTGGTCCGACAACCCGTTGGTCGGGTGGTAGGTGACCAGGTGGGACAGACGGCCCGGGCGCCAGCCGGTCTCCTCCAGCGTTTCCCGGCGCGCCGCTTGTTCTGGGCTCTCGCCCGGGTCGACCCGACCGGCCGGGATTTCCCAGCCCCACGTATCAGTTATGAAGCGGTGGCGCCACAGCAGCAGGAGGCCGCGTCCGGCGTCGTGGACCACGGTGCCAGCCGCCTCACAGGGCACCCGGACGACGTGGTGCTCGAAGCGCTGGGCGCCCGGCACCTCCACGTCCACTAGGCACAGACGGGCCCACTCGCTTTCGTAAATGCTCCGCTCGCCGTGCACGGTCCATCTCATCGCTCAGGCCATCTCATCGCTCAGGCCAGGTGCGGTAGCACATTTTGGCCGAGGAGCCGTATGTGGTCCAGGTCGTCGAGGTCGAGCACCTGGAGGTAGACGGTGCCCGCGCCGGCCGCCTCGTAAGCGCGCAGTCGCGCCACGACCTCGTCCGGTGTCCCGGCCACCTGGTTGGCCCGCAGGTCGGCCGCGCTCTGCCCGATGGCCTTGGCCCGGCGTTGCACCTCGGCTTCATCGGCGCCACAGCAGATCACCTGCGCCACTGACAACCTCAGGGTGCCCGGGTCACGGCCTACGCTCTCGCACGCGGCGCGCACCCGGGAAAACTGGGCCTCGGCGTCAGCCAACCCGCGGAAGGGCATATTGAATTCGTCGGCAAAGGTGGCAGCCAGCTTGGGAGTGCGCTTGGCGCCGGTGCCGCCGACGATGAGCGGCGGGTGGGGCTGCTGCACCGGCTTGGGCAGGGCCGGGCTGTCGGCCAACTGGTAATGCTTGCCCTTATAGGAGTAGCTCCCGCCCACCGGGGCCGCCCACAGACCGGTCAGGATGGCCAATTGCTCTTCCAACCGCTCGAAACGTTCGGCCCAGGGCGGGAACGGGATGCCGTAGGCCACGTGCTCCTTTTCGTACCAACCAGCTCCCAGCCCGAGCTCGATGCGGCCGGCGCTCATGGCGTCCACCTGGGCCACGGTCACGGCCAGGGGGCCGGGTAGGCGGAAGGTGGCCGAGGTGAGCAACGAGCCCAGGCGGATGCGGGTGGTCTCCCGGGCCAGACCGGCCAGGGTGGCCCAGGTGTCGGTCGGCCCCGGCAGGCCGCTGCCTCTCATCGTCAGGTAGTGGTCGGAGCGGAACAGGGCGTCGAAACCAGTCGATTCGACTACTCGGGCCACTTCGAGGAGCTTGTCGTACGTGGCCCCTTC
>JBEKNX010000029.1:0-32088 GCA_049522375.1 Acidimicrobiales bacterium
ACCGGTGGACCTGGTCGCTCCCTGCGCCGGGTGCTACCGGGCGCTGCTCAAGAGCGAAAAGGCGATGGCGGAAGGGGGGGAGCTGGCCGAGCGCGTCGGTAACGCCCTCGGCGCCACGGGGTTGCGCTACAAGGGCCATGCTCGGGTGAGGCACCCTCTCGACGTCTTAGTGAACGACATCGGCTTGGAGCGCATCGGGGCGGCGGTGGCCCGGCCCTTGACCGGTATGCGGGTCGCCTGCTACTACGGCTGCCTGCTGGTGCGGCCGTACGCCCTCTTCGACGACTCGCGCGAGCCGACATCGATGGAGCGGCTGTTCAAAGCGCTCGGGGCCGAGCCGGTCGACTGGCCGATGCGCACGACCTGTTGCGGCGGCTCCTGCTACTGCGGTGGGCCGGTGGTGGGGCCGCTCCCCGACGCGACCCTGCAGCTGAGCCACAATCTCCTGGTCGACGCCAAGAACCGCGGCGCCGACGTGGTGGTTACGACGTGCCCGCTGTGCCAGTTCAACCTGGAGGCCTTCCAGGGCCAGATGGCCCGGAAGTACGGGTCCCGGGCCGACTTGACGGTTGGGTTTTTCACCCAGTTGCTCGGCGTCGCCCTGGGTATCGCCCCGCGCAAGTTGGGGATCAAGCGGATGGTCCGCTGGAAGCTCCCTGAGCCTGTCCCGGCCAGAGAGCCGGCTGACGTGAAGGAGGCCGCCGGTGCAACTGCCTGAGAGTGACCGCTCGCCCGTCGGGCCTGACCACAACGGTTCGCGGGGGTTACCCGCCAAGGTGGGCGTCTACGTCTGCCATTGCGGGCTCAACATCGCCAGCAAGGTCGACGTCTCCCAGGTGGTGGCGTTCGCCGCTCTACAGCCGGGTGTGAGCGTGGCCCGCGATTACAAGTTCATGTGCGCCGACCCGGGCCAGGAACTTATCCAGCAAGACATCCGCGACGGCTTGGTCAACCGCGTCGTGGTCGCCTCCTGCTCGCCGCTCATGCACGAGGCCACCTTCCGTCGTGCTACCGCCGCGGGTGGTCTCAGCCCCTTCTATTTCCAGATGGCCAATATCCGCGAGGACGTCGCCTGGGTCACCACCGATGGGGACGCCGCCACCGAGAAGGCCAAGACGCTGGTGGCGGCTGCCGTCCGGCGCGTGCGTGACCATGAGCCGCTCGAACGCCGAGAATCCCCCGTGCACCCCGAGGTACTGGTCGTCGGCGGGGGGATAGCCGGGATCCATGCCGCGCTCACCATGGCCGAGGCCGGCAAGCACGTCTACCTGGTCGAGCGGGAGGCCACCATAGGCGGCCACATGGCGCGCTTCGACAAGACCTTCCCCACGCTCGATTGTTCCGCCTGCATCCTCACGCCCAAGATGTCGTCGGTCCGGGCTCATCCCAACATCACCCTGTGGACCTATTCCGACGTAGAAAGCGTGGCCGGTTTCTCGGGCGATTTCAAGGTGCGGGTGCGGCGCCGCCCTCGCTACGTGAACGAGGATCTGTGCACCGGCTGCCTCTCCTGCATCGACGCTTGCATCTACAAACGGCCCCGGACCGACGACCCGTGGAACGAGGGCCTCAGCAAGCGCCGGCCCATTTATATGGCCTTTCCCCAGGCGACCCCGTCGGTGGTCGTAGTCGACCCCGAAAGTTGCGTGGATTTCAAGACCCACAAGTGCCCCCGGCCGTGCGTGGCCGCCTGCGAGCGCATGGCGATGGACTTCGACCAGAAGCCCCGCATCGAAGAGATCAGGGTCGGGGCCATCATCCTGGCCACGGGCTTCCGCACCTTCGACCCTCACCGCGCCCCGGTCTACGGGTACGGCCGCTTCCCGGGCGTGTACACCAGCATGGAGGTTGAGCGCCTGCTCAACGCCTCGGGGCCGACCGGTGGAGAGCTGGTCATGCGGGACGGGGGGCGCCCCCGCCGGGTGGCGATCGTCCACTGCGTGGGCTCCCGTGACGCCAACACCAATGCCTACTGTTCTCGCGTCTGCTGCATGTACTCGCTCAAACTGGCCCACCTGGTCCGGGAGCGCTCGGGGGCCGACGTCACCGAGTTTTACATCGACATGCGCACCCCGGGGAAGGGCTACGAGGAGTTTTACGACCGGGTCCAAAAAGAGGGCACCCAGTTCGTGCGGGGGCGGGTGGCCGATGTCACCGAGGAAGACGGCAGCCTGGTCGTCCACGCCGAGGACACCCTGCTCGGCCGGGTACGGCACGTGCCGGTGGACATGGTGGTGCTGGCCGTAGGCATGGAGCCTCAGGAGGACGCCGAAGAAGTCCGTCGGTGCTTCAATATCGGCTGCGGCGGCGAAGGCTTCTTCACCGAGCGCCACCCCAAGCTGGCCCCGGTCTCGACCTTCACCGACGGTATCTTCTTGGCCGGTGCCTGCCAGGGCCCCAAGGACATCCCCGACACGGTGGCCCAGGCGGGAGCGGCGGCGGCCGAAGTGCTGGCCATGGTCGACCGCGGCTACGTCGAGGTCGAGCCGGCAACGGCTTTCGTCGAGGCCACGGCCTGCTCGGGGTGCCGCACCTGCATCGGGATGTGCCCTTTCGGTGCCATCTCGTTCGATCCCGCCAACAACGTCGCCACGGTGAACGAAGTGCTGTGCAAGGGCTGTGGCACCTGCGTCGCCGCCTGCCCCTCGGGCGCCGTCCAGCAGCACCTGTTCACCGACCGCCAAATTTTCGACGAACTGGAAGGGGTGCTCAGTGCTGTCTGAAACGGCGCAACGGCCGCAACCGGCCCCAGGGCCCCAAGCCCGAGCAGGCGAAAGCTCGCCCGGCGTCAAGATGTCGGAGCACCTGGGGGCGGCGCTGGCCGCCGACGCCCCTGCGGACCGGCCTTTCGTCCCCCGGATCGTGGCGTTCTTCTGCACGTGGTGCACTTACACGGCCGCCGACATGGCGGGCCTGTCCCGGATGACCTACTCGCCCACGGTGAGAGTGATCAGGATCATGTGCTCGGGCCGGCTCGACCCCCAGTTCGTCGTGGCCGCCTTCCGTCACGGCGCGGACGGCGTGCTCATCGGCGGTTGCCACCCCGGCGATTGCCACTACCAGGAGGGCAACTACAAGGCTCTCCGCCGGGTGGTCCTGCTGCGTTCCGCTCTGCGCCAGTTGGGCGTGGAGGACGAGCGGCTGCGCCTGGAATGGATCTCGGCGTCCGAAGGCGAGAAGGTCCAACGCGTGTGCAACGAAATGGCCGAACAGCTCCGCCGTCTGGGCCCGCTGCGGTTGGGTTTCCCAGGACCGCGGGCTGACCAGCTCCAGGGCCTTAGCGATGGCCGGCCGGGCGCACCGCCGGCCGGCGCGCCCGAACCTGCGCAACGGGAGGCGCCATGACCAAGCCGAAGGTGGCCTTTTACTGGTGCGCCGCCTGCGGCGGCTGCGAAGAGGCGGTAGTCGACCTCAACGATGAGCTGCTGGCGGCCGTCGAGCTCGTTGACGTGGTGTTTTGGCCGGTGGCCCTGGACTTCAAGCGTGAGGACGTGGAGGCCTTCGCCGACGGCGAGCTGGCGGCGGCGTTTATCAACGGTGCTGTGCGCACCTCCGAACAGGAAGAAATGGTCGCCCTCCTGCGCCGCAAGTCCCAGGCCGTGGTGGCTTTCGGGAGCTGCGCCGTGCAGGGCGGGATCCCGGGCCTGGCCAACCTGTACGACCGCCAGGCCATCCTCGACACGGCTTACCGTGAGGCGCCGAGCCTCGAGGCCCCGGCGACCGTGTTCCCCGCCCAGGAGAGCCAGGTCAGCCAGGGCCAGCTCGACCTCCCCGTTTTCGGGGCCACCGTGCATACCCTCGACCAGGTCATAGACGTCGACTACTACCTGCCCGGCTGCGCCCCCCCGGCCGGTCTCATATGGTCGGCTTTGTCGGCGTTGGTCGAAGGGCGCTTGCCCGAGAAGGGGGCGGTGCTGGCGCCGGATATCGCCCTTTGTTCGGAATGCCGTCTCAGCCCCACCAAACCGGAAAAACTATCCGTGGACCATTTCCGCCGCCCTCACGAGTTCGTGGCCGACCCGGACCTCTGCCTGCTGGCTCAGGGCCTGGTTTGCCTCGGTCCCGCCACCAGGGCCGGTTGCCAGGCGGTGTGCGTGACCGCGAACATGCCATGCACCGGCTGCATGGGGCCCACCAGCAGGGTGAGCGATTACGGGGCCAAGGCGCTGTCGGCCATCGCCTCGCTCCTCGGTGCCAACGAGGCCGACGAGGTCGAGGCCCGCATGGCCGAGATCGTTGACCCGGTGGGCACGTTCTACCGCTACAGCCTGCCCGCCTCGCTACTGCACCGCCGCGCCGGCGTCCCGGTGGGGAATGGAGCCAAACCATGAGCGCCCCGATCGTCATCGACCCCATAACCCGGCTGGAGGGCCACGGCCGTATCGAGATCTTCCTGGACGCGGACGGGGGAGTGGACCGGGCCTATCTTCAGATCCCCGAGCTGCGCGGGTTCGAGAAGTTCGCCCAGGGCCGCCGGGCCGAGGACATGCCCCAGATCACCTCCCGTATCTGCGGGGTCTGCCCCATGGCCCACCACATGGCGGCCACCAAGGCCCTCGATGACCTCTACCATGTCGAGCCGCCGCCGGCCGGCCGCAAGATCCGCGAGCTCGCCTACTCCACCTTCATCGTCGAAGACCACGCCCTGCACTTTTTCTTCCTGGGCGGCCCGGACTTCATCGTGGGCCCTGACGCCCCCAAGGCGCGCCGCAACATCTTGGGCGTGGTCGACGCCGTCGGGCTGGAGGTAGGAAAAGAAGTCATCGGGGCCCGGCACCAGCTCCGGGACCTGATGAGCGCGCTGGCCGGCAAAGCCCTCCACCCCGTTTTCGGGCTCCCCGGCGGGGTCTCACGGCCTATGAACGCCGAGATCCGCCAACAGGCCGCCGCCGCCGCCGCCCGCGCCGTGGACCTCGGCATGTTCTCCCTCCAAGCTTTCCGCAATATCGTGCTCGCCGAACCGGCCAACGTGGAGATGATCACGTCGGAGGCCTACACCCACCGCACCTACGCCATGGGCATGGTCGACGCCGCCAACAAGGTGGCCTTTTATGACGGCAGGCTCAGGGTGGTCAAGCCCGACGGCGGGGAACTGCTCACTTTCGCGGCCCGCGATTACCTCGACCATGTAGTCGAGCACGTCGAGCCTTGGACGTACATGAAGTTCTGCTTCCTGAAAGATGTGGGTTGGAACGGCTTTACCGATGGCCCCGAAAGCGGCATCTACAGCGTTGCCCCCCTGGCGCGCCTCAACGCTTCCGAAGGGATGGCCACCCCCCGTGCCCAAGAGGCGTACGAGGAGCTGGTCACCACGCTGGGAGGCAAACCGGTCCACCACACCCTGGCCAACCACTGGGCCCGCTTGGTCGAGCTGCTTTACGCCGCCGAGCGTATGGCCGAGCTCGCCGCTGACCCCGAGATCATGGATCCGGTCGTGCGCAACATCCCCACCGCCGTGCCCACCGAAGGCATCGGGGTCGTCGAGGCGCCGCGGGGGACCCTCTTCCACCACTACCGTACCGACGAGGCCGGCCTGGTCACCTCCGCCAACCTGATCGTCGCCACCCAGAACAACGCGGCCAGGATCGCACTGTCGGTGGACAAGGCGGCGCGTGCCCTGATCCACAACGGCAAGGCCAACGACGCCCTGTTGAACCGGGTCGAGATGGCCTTCCGGGCTTATGATCCTTGCATGGGCTGTGCCACCCATAGCCTGCCCGGGCATATGCCCTTGGTCGTCGAGATCCGGGACGGGCACGGCGTCCTTCTCGAAGAGATCCGCCGGGACTGAGCTTGGGCGCCCGCACCTTGGTGATCGGGCTGGGCAACGAGTACGCCGGCGATGACGCCATCGGCATACTGGCGGCCCGGGCGCTGAGCGCGGAGCTGGCCGGGGTCGCCGATGTCGTCGAGAGCGCCGCCTCGGGCCTGGCCTTGCTCGAGGATTTCGCCGGCTACGACCGGGCGATCGTCATCGACGCCATCCTTACCGGCCGTCACCCGCCGGGCAGCATCATCGAAATGTCGCTCACCGACCTCGGGCCCGTGGCCGCCCCGAGCACGCACCAGGCCGGCATGCCTGAGCTGGCCGTAGTGGCTAGTCGGCTCGGCTTGAAGTTCCCGGCCCAGACGAGGGTGCTCGCCGTCGAGGCCGCGGGGCCACCGGCCTTCGGGGAGCCTCTGAGCGAAGCGGTCGCCGCCGCCATTGGCCCGCTGCGCAAGAGCGTAATGGCCCAGCTCGAACGCTGGGCCCATGAGGACGGCGGGGAGGAAGGCGCGTGCACGACTACCACGCCGTAAGGGCCCTCATCGAACAACTGACGGCCGAGCCCGACCTGCCCGAGGGGATCCTGGAGGTGCGGGTCGAGGCGAGCGCCGAGTTCTCGCCTGAAGCATTGGTGCAGGCCTATGAGATGTTGGCCCCAGGCACCCGCTTAGAAGGTTCTCGGCTTGTCGTCACCGAGCAGGACCAAGGCCGCGAATGCCTCAGCTGCGGCGCGAGCTGGACCTTGACGCCTGATGAGGTCATTGGCCATCTGGTGGTCTGCCCGTCGTGCGGAACGGCCTCGCTCCTGGGCGGCACCGCCGGACTGAGGTTGGTGGAGGTCAGGCGGACCTAATACGAACTTACTTGGCCTAATAGGCGAGGCTTACCGGCTTACGGTTCAGCTCCCTCTCCCGCCGGGTGGCTTCCCAGCGCCAGAGGCGTGCGTCCCCCTTCTCGCCCGCGGCTTCAAGCCAGTCAGCCCGGTGCCTCATGGCGAGGATCTGTTGCTCGGGGTCGGCGCGCCTCCAGGCGTCGTTCCAGCGCATCACTTCGCGCGCTTCGTCGACCAGGGGCCACGTTTTTTCTAACATGGCGACCAGCTTGTCGAACTGAGCTAACAGCTCGTCGGCGGAATGGAGATCCGGGCCCTCGGGGCACTCGGCCACATGCCAGCGCATGTCGTCCAGGGCCTCCTTCATCGGGCAGCACGACTCCTTGAGAGCCTGCAGCACCTCTTGGAGCCGGGAGAGAACCTCTCCAGTTAGCAAAAGATCGGACTCGCCCACAGTCATGGCCACTGCTATCGCCTCCTCTGGCATAGCAGCCAAAATCTGACGCCAACACCATCTGGACCAACCGCCCCACGGAAATTCACCCGGGAGGTTAACTTCTTGAGTATACATGCCAATGTTACCTAAGTCAATGAGGGGTGGCCACAGCGCAGGGACAGCGCCTGCCGGCGCTCAATTGGCCGTTCTTTACCTAATCTCTTGTCATGGATGAGTTTTTGGAGGCGATGGGCCAGGCGTCAGCCGGCGGTCCCCTCGCATGCAGCGCGTGGGCCAGGAGCCAGGGCCTGAGCCCTATCGGCTCCGCCGGTCACTACCAGGGCTACCTGCTGGTGGAACTGCCGTTGCCCTGGCCGTCCGACGTGTCCCAGGTGGCCGAACTGGCGGAGGTGACCGGGTTGGCCGACCAGGCCGGCCTCAGGCTGCAGGCCATAGCGCCGCCCGGGGGCGCGGTCCAAGAACCTCGCCGGCTCATCTACTTGGCGACGTCACGGCCCGGGTGGGCGGGGCCGCTATCGCGCCGGGAAGGCTGGGCCAGGCCCGGGGCCGGGCCCTTGGCCGAAGCTGTCGCCGGCCTCCTCGGCGCCGGGACCGGCCTGCCCGAGGGACCGGGCCAGCCCGAGGTCGTGGACGTCCTGGTGTGCACGCACGGCCGGCGGGACGCATGTTGCGGAGCAAGAGGGACAGAGCTGGTCCGGGCGTTGGCGGAGGCGGGCCCATCGAGGGGACGGGCCGCGTCGGTCGGTGACGGGCGGGGGCCAGAAGTGCGGGGACCAGAAGTGCGCTTGTGGCGCACCAGCCACACGGGCGGTCACCGCTTTGCCCCTACCGCGCTGGTCTTGCCGTCCGCCACGCTGTGGGCGTGGGCCGACCCGGCTCTGGTCGACCAGGTGGTGAGCGAGCAGGGCCCGGTGAGCAACGTGGTAAGCCGCTACCGGGGCTGCGCCACTGTGGGGCTCCCCGCCCATCAGGCGGTGGAAAAGAGCGTCCTGGCCGAGGTGGGCTGGCCTTTACTGAGCTCCTGGCGCCGGGCCTCGGAGCTGGGGGACGGTTGGGTCAGGTTGGAAACGGGTGCGGCCGGCACCTGGGAGGCGCGGGTGGTCGAGGGCCGCCATGTACCCCAACCCGACTGCCGGACAGCGCCCGAGCTGGCCTCCAAGCAAAGCGTTGAGTGGGTGGTGGACGCGCTCCGCCAGGTAGTGCCCGCCTGAGCGACCAGCCAAAGGGGCCCTCGCACCACGCCAGCTACGCTCGGTCCAGTGCGCAAGGTGCTGGTTGCCAACCGGGGCGAGATCGCGATCAGGGCCTTTCGAGCCATCAACGAGCTCGGTCTCACCTCGGTGGCCGTCTTCCCCTATGAAGACCGCTATTCGCTGCACCGGCAAAAAGCAGACGAAAGCTACGAGATAGGCGAGCGCGGGCACCCCCTGCGGGCCTACCTAGACATCGCCGGCATCATCGAGGTCGCCCAGGACTGCGGCGCGGACGCCATCTACCCGGGTTATGGCTTCCTATCGGAGAACCCCGGCCTGGCGCGGGCCTGCGACGACGCCGGGATCACCTTCGTCGGCCCTCCGGCCGAAGTCCTGGCGCTGGCCGGGAGCAAAATAAGGGCCAAAGAAGAAGCGGCCGCGGTAGGCATCCCGGTGCTCCGCAGCGTCGGTCCCCGGGCGGGGGTCGACGAGCTGGTCCGTGCGGCCGGGGAGGTCGGCTTCCCGCTGTTCGTGAAGGCGGCGGCCGGCGGCGGGGGCCGTGGCCTGCGGCGCGTCGAGAGCTCCGACGAGCTCAGAGCGGCGGTCGAGGCGGCGGTGCGAGAAGCCGCGACCGCCTTCGGCGACCCGACGGTGTTCCTGGAGGAAGCCGTCACCCGCCCCCGCCACATCGAGGTCCAGGTACTGGCGGACGCCAACGGCGAGGTGGTCCACCTCTACGAACGGGACTGCTCGGTCCAGCGCCGCCACCAAAAGGTGGTGGAGATCGCCCCGGCACCCAACTTGCCGGCCGGCCTCGGTCCCCAACTGTGGGCCGACGCCGTCAGCTTTGCCCGGGCCGTCGGCTACCGCAACGCCGGCACCGTCGAGTTCCTAGTGGGCCCGTCCGGCCGCCATGTCTTCATCGAGATGAACCCCCGCATCCAGGTGGAGCACACCGTCACCGAGGAGGTCACGGCGGTCGACCTGGTCCAGGCCCAGCTGCTGATCGCGGATGGGGCCTCCCTGGCCGACCTGGGCATCTCGCAGGACAACATCGTCGTCACCGGCGCCGCCCTCCAGTGCCGGATCACCACTGAGGACCCGGCGCAAGGGTTCCGGCCCGACACGGGCCGCATAACGGCGTACCGTTCTCCCGGCGGCCATGGCGTGCGCTTGGACGGCTGCACCTATCTGGGGGCGGACGTCTCTCCCCATTTCGACTCTCTCCTGGTCAAGTTGACGTGCCGGGGACGCACGTTCCCCGAGGCCCTGGCCCGGGCCCGGCGCGCCGTGGCCGAGTTCCGGGTGAGGGGCGTGGCCACCAACATCCCGTTCCTGCAGGCCTTGCTGGCCGAGCCGGACTTCATCGCCGGCAACCTCACGACTGCCTTCATCGACGAACGCCCCGGTCTGCTGAGCCGTCCCAGTGGTGCCGACCGGGGGACCCGCTTGCTCAATTACATGGCCGATGTCACCGTGAACCGGCCCAACGGCCCGGCCCCGTCGGTCCCGGACCCGAAGGACAAGCTGCCCGCCTACGTGCTGACGGTGACCAAGGGCAGAGGCAAGCCGGGGGCACCGGGCCCCGTCCCTCCCGGCAGCCGCCAGCTCCTCCAAGAGCTCGGTCCCGACGGCTTCGCCCGTTGGCTGCGCCAGTTGCGCCCGGTGGCGGTCACGGACACGACGCTGCGCGACGCCCACCAGTCGTTGCTGGCCACCAGGCTGCGCACCCTGGACATGCTGCAGGCGGCGCCGTACTTCGCTCGCATGCTGCCCGGGCTGCTCTCGCTCGAGGCTTGGGGCGGGGCGACCTTTGACGTGGCCCTGCGCTTTTTGAAAGAAGACCCGTGGGAACGCCTCGCCTCATTGCACGAGGCGGTGCCCAATATATGCCTACAAATGTTGATCCGGGGCCGGAACACCGTCGGGTACACCCCGTACCCCGACGAGGTCGCCTTGGTATTCGTCAAGGAGGCGGCCCGGACCGGGGTCGACATATTCAGGATTTTCGACGCCCTGAACGACGTCGACCAAATGCTGCCCGCCATCCGCGCCGTGTTGGAGACGGGAAAGGTGGCCGAGGGGGCGGTTTGCTACACGGGAAACCTGTCGAGCCCCGCGGAGCGGCTCTACACGCTCGATTATTATTTGCGAAAAGCAGAGCAGCTTGTCCGGGCCGGTGTGCACGTCCTGTGCATAAAGGACATGGCGGGCCTGCTGCGCGCTCCCGCGGCCCGGGCCCTCATCGGGGCCCTGAGGCAAAGGTTCGACCAGCCCGTCCACCTACATACCCACGACACCGCCGGGGGCCAGCTGGCCACGTACATGGCTGCGGTCGAGGCGGGGGTGGACGCCGTCGACGGGGCCCTCGGGCCCATGGCCGGTACGACCAGCCAACCGCCGCTCGGTGCCATTGTGGCGGCAACGGACAACACCGACAAAGAGACCGGGCTTTCTCTGGACGCCATCGAGACGTTCGAACCGTACTGGGAAGCGGTCCGGCGCCTTTACCGGCCTTTCGACATCAACCTGGGGGCGCCGACGACACGGGTCTACCGCCACGAGATGCCGGGTGGCCAGATATCCAACCTCCGCCAGCAGGCGATCGCGCTCGGGCTCGGAGACCGGTACGACATGGTGGAGGACTTGTACGCCGAGGCAAACCGGATCCTCGGCAACATCGTGAAAGTGACGCCGAGCTCCAAGGTGGTGGGCGACCTCGCTTTGTACCTGTGCGGGTCCAATGCCGACATCGTCGAGTTCGAGCGCAACCCGGCCAGTTTTGATCTGCCCGACAGCGTCATCGGGTTCCTGGCGGGAGAGCTGGGCGTACCGGAGGGGGGGTGGCCCGAGCCCTTCCGGACCAAGGCCCTGGCCGGCAAGAAACTGCCGCCGCGCCAGCTCGACCTGCCGGTGGAGACCAAATCTGCTCTCACCGACCCCGAAGCTTGTCCACAGAAATTGCGCCAGTTGCTCAACTCGCTGCTTTTCCCGGGGCCGGCACAGGAGTACGAGGAAGCCACCCGTCAGTACGGGGAGTTGTCCGTCCTACCGACGTCAACCTATTTTTACGGCCTGGCGCCAGGGGACGAAGTCGAAGTGACGCTGGGCGCCGGTCATTCCTTGTACCTGGCCGTCGACGCCATAGGCGAGGCGGACGAGAGCGGTTTCCGCTCCGTGTTCTGCCGGCTGAACGGCCAGCCCCGGGTCGTCACGGTGCGGGACCGGTCCGTGAAGGACACCGTGGCCCGGGGCGAGCGGGCGCAGCCGGACAACCCCGCTCACGTCGCCGCTCCCTTTGCCGGGGCGGTGACCCTGACCGTCGGCGTGGGTGACGAGGTCGATGCCGGGCAAACAGTAGCCACGATCGAGGCCATGAAAATGGAGGCTCCCATCACGACATCGCTGGCCGGGACGGTCCAGCGTGTGGCCGTGCCTAAGGTGGCCTCAGTCGATGGAGGTGACCTGCTCATGGTTATAGCCCCGAGGGCGAACTGACATGCGGATCGGTGTCGTCAAAGAGATCAAGCCGGCCGAGCTGAGGGTGGCGCTCACGCCCGCGGGTACCGAGGAGCTGGTGGCGGCGGGCCACACGGTGCTGGTGGAACGAAGTGCCGGAGAAGGCTCGGGGTTCCCAGACGGCGCCTACGTCAACGCCGGGGCCATCACCGTGGACGACGTGGACAAGGTCTGGGAGGACGTCGACGTCCTCGTCAAGGTCAAAGAGCCCGTCGGACCGGAGCTGGGGCGGCTGCGGGAGGGCCTCATCCTTTTCACGTACCTGCACCTGGCGGCGGCGCCGGAGCTGACCAGGGCGCTGGTGCGGGCGGGCACGACCGCGGTGGGCTACGAAACGGTCGAGGGTTCCTCCGGGCACCTGCCCCTGCTGGCGCCGATGAGCGAGATCGCCGGCCGGCTGGCCGGCCAGGTGGTGGCCTACTACCTGACCGCGCCCGTCGGCGGCCGAGGCGTGCTGGCCGGTGGTGCCCCGGGGGTAGCCCCGGCGCGCGTGCTCGTTCTCGGGGGCGGCGTCGTCGGCATTTACGCCGCCCGGGTGGCCCGGGGCCTCGGGGCCGACGTGACCGTCCTGGAACGTTCGGACGAGCGCCTCCGCTACCTCGATGAGCGCTTCGAGGGCTCGGTGCGGTGCCTCATGTCCGACGCCCACAGTGTCCTCGAGCAGTTGGCCGTGAGCGACGCCGTGATCGGGGCGGTCCTGGTGCCGGGGGCGGTGGCACCCCGGCTGGTCACCCGGGCCATGCTCTCGAGCATGCGGCCGAGGGCGGTGATCGCCGACGTCGCCATAGACCAGGGGGGTTGCTTCGAGACGTCTCGGCCTACCACTCACGAGGCCCCGACCTATGTGGTCGACAACGTACTGCACTATTGCGTGGCCAACATGCCCGGTGCCGTCCCGGTCACCTCGACCCGGGCGCTGACCAACGCCACCCTTCCTTATCTTCTCCGCCTGGCCGGCTTGGGCCTGGACGCGCTATGCGAGAAAGATCCCGGCTTTGCCATGGGGATAAACGTCCGCAATCATCGCCTGGTGCACCCGGCGGTGATGGCCGCTTATGCTGCCGATGGTGGTGGAAAATAAAGAAAGCCCGGTACCCCGTGCTTAATCACGACTACGGGCAGTGAGGTTCGGGCTTGTTTTCTCAGGCTCGCGTGCCGGTGTGCCGAGGTCCCTGCAATGCGGGTCGAGAGGTACAAAAAGGGTAGGAGAATACCGGGGCCGATGGAGCTTTCTGCGCCCGTGCTGTTCGAGGCCGGCACCGGCGCCGGCGTTTATAGCCGGCTAGGCGCCGTGCAGCCGGTGGCCGGCCGGGAGGACATCGTCAAGGCGCGCCTCAGCCGGCTGCTGGCCGCGCTCGGGGAGCTCCCCGCTGAGCGCCCGCCGCGCCCGGCGGACTGGCGGCCGGCGTTGCGGCGCTTCCTCGACGGGCGGTGCCCGGCGGGGACGCTGGTGATGCACGGGCGAAGGCTGCCCAACCGCCCGCTGGTACTGGAGCACCTCATAATTGCTCCTCGAGGTTTGGTGGTGGTCGGCCCGAGCTTCGGCCAGGTCCTGCGCGGTGGCTATAGTCATCCGGCGCCCGGCTGGCGGGCCAGAGAGGCGGCCAGCCGCTTCAACATGGGCCTGGCCGTCGGGACGGCTATGGCCGGGGACCGCCGCCCGGCGCTGGTGCGCGAGACCTTGCGCCGTTGTTACGCACTGAGGTCATGGCTGGGAGCCGGTCCGTGGGACGGCCTGCCCGTGCTGGCGGCCGTGTGCGGGTGCCCGGTGGCCCGGCGGGCCCCGGCCCACCCTTGGTTGATGCTCGACGGCCTCTGGTTGGGTACGGCCGACCAGCTGCCCGGGTGGCTCGTATCGGACGACGTTGTCGACCTCGCCACCCGTGCCAAGCTGGGCCGGTTCCTGGACGAGGCCCTCCCCGTCGCTTGAACCTGCCCGTCGCTCGGGCTGCCTGTCCCCGGCCCGCCCGGTCGGCAATGCTGGTGGGGTGACCCACGCCGAACCAGCTCCCCACACCGGGCCGGGATTCTCCGCCAGCCACCCCGACGGACCATTTGTCCTGCACAGCGAGACCAAGCCGGGCCCGTCCCGGCGCTGCCTCGGTGAACACGGCCGGCGCACGCGTGTCGTTGCCACCATCGGTCCGGCCTCCGATTCGCTTTCGACGCTGTCTGCCATGCGCGACGCCGGGATGGACGTCGCCCGCCTGCCCCTGGCCCACGGCTCGATCCAGGAGGCGCTGTCGAGGTTGCGCCGGATCCGCCAGGCGGCACCGGACGTCGGGATCCTGGTCGACCTCCCGGGGCCCAAGATCCGGACCACTCCTTTCCCCGAGGGTGGCGTGGTGCTCGCCACGGGCAGCGAAGTAGTGCTCGCTCCCCACGGGCTGGCCCCCAACAGCAGCGCCAGCACCATCGGGGTGTCTGTGCCCGAGCTGGTCGAAACCCTCCAGGAGGGTGACCGGATCGCGCTGGGCGACGGGGGAGTGGCGCTCCAGGCCGAGCAACGCGTCGGTTATTCCATGAAGGCGAGGGTCCTGGCCGGCGGCAAGGTCCAGGGCCGGCCGGGGGTGACCGGGCCGGCGTCCAGGCTGTCGCTCAAGACGCCCACGCCTGAAGATCTCGAGCGTCTGGAAGTCATGCTGGAAGCGGGCATCGAGAACGTCGCCGTTTCGTTCGTGCGCTCTGCGGCCGACCTGGCACCGGTAAAAACGTTGACAGGGAAGGGCGTGCTGGTGTGCGCCAAAATGGAGACCCCCGAAGCTCTGGAGGACATCGACAACATCCTGCAGGTGGCCGACACCCTGATGGTCGCCCGCGGGGACCTCGGAGTGCGCGTCGCGCTCGAGGAAGTGCCGCACATCCAGAAAAAACTCATCCGTTCATCGGTGTCGTGGGGACGTCCCGTCATAACCGCTACGCAAATGCTGGAGTCCATGATCAGTTCCCCGGTGCCCACGCGGGCCGAGGTCACCGACGTGGCCAACGCGGTTTTCGACGGCACGAGCGCGGTTATGCTCTCGGCCGAGACGGCCGTCGGCATCGACCCGGTAAATGCCGTGGCGACCATGGCCCGTATTGCCCGCCGAGCTGACCTCGAGTTCGACAGTTACCAATGGGGGCGCAACCTCCCGGCTCAGAACTTCGGTTCCGAAGGTGCCATAGGGTCCCGCATCACGGCTGCGGTCGGCGCGGCGGCGTGGCGCGCCTCGGTGGACGAGAGGGCGGCCGTCATCGTCGCCTGCACGAACAGCGGCGCCACCGCCCGGGCCATCGCCCGCTTCCGCCCCGCCGCCCCGATCGTGGCCGCCACCCCGCACGCCGACACCGCCCGCCAATTGACCATCAGCTGGGGAGTGGACACCGTCGTGGTGCCCCAAGCCAAGACCACCGACGAGGCGGTCGGTTATGGGGTGCAGGCCGTGCGCCAGGGGGGCTATGTCAAGCCAGGCGATGTCGTCGTGGTGCTGGCGGGTTCGCTGCATGACCCGGAGCCCGTGACCGACACCCTCCGGCTGGTACGCATCTACTGACCCTCAGCCCGGGGCCCTCAAACCTTGCCGTCCCGTTGGCCCCGGGGGGGCCGCCCCCCGTGCTGAGCGCCCGACGTCTCGAAGATGGCGCAGGGAAACGGCGTAGGAGCGGGCCAGCGAGGTTTCGCAGTAGTCGATCCCTTGGGCTGAGCAGTACGCCCTGACCATCCCCCGGCACCGGCGGAGATTGGCCATCGGCATGGTCGGGAACAGATGGTGCTCGATCTGGTAATTGAGGCCGCCCATGGCCACGTCCAGTGCCCGTCCTCCTCGGACGTTCCGGGACGTGGTGACCTGGCGGTGCACGAAGTCGAGCCTCTGGCCGGGCGCCGGCATGGTCATCCCCTTGTGGTTGGGAGCGAAGGCGCACGCCAGGTACAGCCCGAAGACGCCCTGCTGCACGGCGATGAAGGCCAGGGCCCGCAGCGGCGACAAGGCCAGGAAGACCGCCCCCAGGTACACGCCCGCATGGGCCAGGAGCAAGAAGGCCTCGGTGGGCGTGTGCCGCACCGGCTTGGTTCCCAGCGCCCGTGCGCTGGAGACGTGCAAGCTCATCGCCTCCAGGCACGCCAGGGGAAAGAACAGGGCTGCTTGGTGCCGGGCCACGACCCGGCCCAGGCCGGTCTTGGCCCCGGCCTGCGCGGCCGTCCACGAGATGACGCCCGGCCCGACGTCGGGGTCGGCTCCGACTTCGTTCGGGTGGCTGTGGTGGCGGTTGTGCTTATCGACCCAGTACCCGTAGCTGATGCCCGTGGCCAGGTCGGCGCACGCCATGCCGACCAGGTTGTTCCACCGGCGCGACGGGAAGACCTGGCGGTGGCCCACATCGTGGCCGAGGAAGCCGACCTGGGCGAAAACCACGGCGAGGTAGGCCGCTACCAACAGCTGGTACCACGTGTCCCCGAGCAAGAACAGCGCGGCCCAGCCGGCCCCGTACAGCCCGCCCACCAGGGACACTCTCGCCACGGCCCGCCAGGGGGAGTGCTGGAACAGGCCGGCGGCGCGGACCTGTCGGGCCAGGTCCAGGTAGCTGTCGTTGTCCGCTTGGCGCGTCAGCGTGGGCGAAAACGACGTAGGGGCGGTCACGCGCACACCTTGCCCGTACAGCCGCCCGTGAGCGGCCCACTGACAGGTGTCGTCCCCGTGACGGGTCTAAGAAGGCTCCCGCACCACATGGCGTCCTTACCGTCGCAACTGGCGACGAAGCCAGGGGGCCCCTCTTGGTCGAAGGTTGTCCCCAATATACACTGGCCAGGAAGAGTAGAACTGTTGGTAGCGATGGCCAGCGCCGATGACGTCCCCACCTCTCAGGCGGGGCCCACCACGGATCTCATTGTCAACTTTACCCGCACCGCTCAGGGCCTTTTCCAGGCGGGCGGGGTCGAGCTCACCCTGCAGGCCGTCGCCGACCTGGCCGTCGCCACCATCGAGGGCTGTGACTTCGCCGGCCTGTTCGTGCTCAATGCGGGCAATGTCACCGCACCCGTGCACACCGCCCCCGTGGTGGCCGAACTGCACGCCCTCCAGCTCACAAGCCACGAGGGCCCGTGCCTTGATTGCATGGCCCAGGGCACGGCCGTGTACGCCGAGGACCTGGCCGACGACCCCCGGTGGCCCAATTTCGGGCCACAGGCCGCCGGGACGGGGGTGCGCAGCCTCCTAGCCCTGTGCCTGTCGGGCGACGGCCAAGCGACTGGAGCGCTCAACCTGTACGCCCGCTACCCCTTGGCCTTCGGGGCCATGGACCGGGCCCGTGGCCTCGTCCTGGCCGGTCTGGCCGGTCTCGCCCTCTCCGTGGCGGAAGCCCACGAGGAGGAGCTGCGCAGGGCGGAAAACCTGCGCCAGGCCTTGATCACCCGAGAGCTGATCGGCCAGGCCCAGGGGATCCTCATGGAGCGCGAGCGCATCACCGCCGCGCAGGCTTTCGACATCCTGCGCCGGGCTTCACAACATCTCAACACGAAGCTGCGGGAAGTGGCCCAGGATCTGGTCGAGACGGGCGAACGGCCCCCGACCGGTTCTGGCGAACGGCCCCTGCCCGGCTCTGGCGGCCCCTAGGGGGCCGGGGGCTCCGTCCTTTGTCCGTCCGATGAGCCCGTGGCTAATGCGCGGCCGGAGGGCCCGGCAGGGGTGCCGGTGGGCGGCCCGGCCCGTGGTTAGGCTCGTGGGCCGTGCCCGCTCAGGCTTGCTCGGTCTCGGTCGTGGTCCCCACGCGCAACGAGGCACCCAACGTCGAACCCCTGGCGCTGCGCCTGGCCCAGGCCTTGCAGGACCTCGAGGGCGGCTGGGAGCTGGTGTTCGTTGATGATTCCGACGATCCCACCCCTGGAGCAGTGGAGAAATTGAGCGGTCTCGGGTTGCCCGTCGAGCTGCTGCACCGCCCGCCCGGTGCTCGCCACGGCGGCCTTGGCGGTGCCGTCCAGGAGGGCTTCGCCAAGGTGAGGGGGACGGTGATCGTGGTCATGGACGCCGACCTGCAGCACCCGCCCGAGGTCGTGCCGGCCCTGGTGGCGCCGGTGCTGGCCGGTGAGGCGGCCCTGGTCGCCGGGAGCCGCTACGTGTGGGCCGGCGGGGACGCCGGGCTGTCGGGGCCTTGGCGCCACCTGGTGTCCCGGTCGTGCCGCTCCCTCGTCCACCTTCTCGTCCCCCCGAGCAGGCCCTTGCAGGACCCCCTGAGCGGGCTGTTCGCCCTGCACCGGTCAGTTGTGGACGGCGTGGCCCTGCGACCGCAGGGTTACAAGATCCTGCTGGAGGTCGCCGGCCGGGCACGGCCGGCACCGGTCCGCAACATCGGCTTCGATTTTGCCCCCCGCCACGCCGGCAGCTCGAAGGCGACCATCCGCCAGGGCGTGGTCTTCTTCAAGCACCTCGGCCGCCTGGTCGTGGCCAGCCGGCGCGCCGGGCCCGCCGCCCCGGCTGCTCAGGTCCCCCTGCGCTCGTAGAGCACGTAGCTGCCGTTATTGGCCACGACTCGGAAGTCCGGTAGCAGCTGGTCGAAGGTTTGTACCCAGGGAGAGCTGCCCTGGTTACAGGAGATGCAGGCGGGGAGCACCAAGTACTGTACCTGAGCGGAGAACGGCCAGTCTGTGCCGTCGTACTTGGGGTTGCCGTAATACGCCTGGTGGAACGGGTTGGGCCACATGTAGATCCTGGTGCGGTGGTCCAAGGCGGGCACGAATTCCTCCACCGCGGACACGACCGCATTGGGCGGGATCTTGCTCAGCAGCTGACGGTCGCTGACGAATACCGGTGTATTGGCGCCGGGGATAATGGGCTTAATATCGGAGAAAGGGGACGCGCCCCAGAGGATGCACGACCACAGCGCGCACAATAACACGGCCGAAGTAGCGACCTGTCGTCGCCAGACCGTTCGTAACCGGGACACGGCGTAGACCGTGCCGCAAATGAGCACGGCGACCAGCGGCATGGTGTAGTGGTAGATGATCTGGTGCTGGTACCCGAAGGACGAAATGACGTTGACGGCCAGCTGGAGGACGCAGATAGCCGCGATCTCCGGCGCCACCAGGAACACCAGGCCGGTGCTGAGCCCCATCTGCCAGAGGTACCAGGGCCGGCCCTCGGACGTGATATAGCTCCAAAACTGGCCTGGTGTGCGCACGATGGCCCGCAGCGTGCCCGTGAAACCGCCGAACGGGAGGCGCCCTCCGTGGGCACTGGCGTACCCGATGAGCGCCGGCACCAGGATGATGTTGTCGAAGCCGGCCACCAGCGCCGACACGACGATCAGGGCCCCGCCCAGTTTGCGGTCCCGTCTCAGCAGCACCCAAAGTGCGAGGGGCACGGTGTAGAGCGCGGCGTCCTCCTTGCACATGAGGACCAGGGCGACGCAGAGGATGAACAGGCGGGGGCGCCACCTGACGGCGGCGTAGATGCCCAGAGCCAGGATCGGGGTCTCGAAGCACTCCACGTGGAACTGCTCCAGGTTGGTCTGCTGTAGCGCCGGGCTGAGCAGGTAAGCCGCAGCCAGGCAACTGGCCAGGGCCCAGCTATGGAGAAGGTAACGGGCCAGCAGGTAGATGGGGACCGCCGCCAGCGCCATGAGCATCGTTTGGATAACCAGCAAGGCCGCCGTATGGGGGTACACCCAGTACACCGGCACCAGGAGCAGGTATATGAACGAAGGGTGGTCGCCGAAGAGGTTGCGTCCCGCCACCGTGAGAAAAGGGTCATGGAACCGGCTCAATAGCCATATGCCCTGGTCCGGTACGGACATATCGAACGCGGGCTGCTCGTAGGCGCGCAGCATGGCGACCGTGATCGAGCTGAAATAGACCGTGTAGGCCACCACCATGGCCGCCAGTGGCACGTGCTCCGACCAGGCGGGCGCCCGCCGCCTGATCGCACCGGGACTTTGGCCCAGCGCGGCGGCGAGCCCGTTCGCGGGCGGTGGCGGCTCGCCGGTCGTCAAGCATCCTTACTCACTCTACGAATATCGGCCGCGCCCGACCCGGCATAGAGGTTTACGGCCGCTAGGCCCGCTGTTTACGTCTGCCGCCCAGCGCCCGGTACAGCGACGGCCAACCACCGTGGAGACGGGCCGCCAAGGCCAGCCAGGCCGGGATGACCACGTCTTCCCGGCGCGTTTCGATAGCCCGCACGATGGCGCGAGCGGCCGTGGCGACCGGGACGGGCCGGGGCCACGAATGCGTATAGGGCCGGTTGCGGCGGAGGTAAAAGGGCGTGTCGACGGGACCGGGGCTGACGAGGGTCACCGTGACCTGGTCGCTTGCCCACTCTGCCCGCAGGCTGTCGGCCAGTCCGCGCAGGCCGGCCTTGGCCGCGCTGTAGGCGGCCTCCTCAGCCACTCCGACCAGGCCGGCGATCGAGCCGATGAGCACGAGCTGGCCACCGGCAACGCTCTTGCGGAGGTAGGGGGAGGCGGCGTGGGCCAGGTGCATCGGGGCGCGCAGGTTGATGTCGAGCAGAGCGTCGATCTCGGCCGCGGGCATCTGTTCGAAAAATCCGAGCCATCCGGAGCCGGCATTGGAAACGACGACGTCGAGCCCGTCCAGCGCCGTCACCGCCTCTTCTACGACGGCGCTAGGGGCGAAAGGCTCTAGTAGGTCGCGGGGCAAGGTGGCCTCGAAGGGGCCGCCCCCGGCCGCGGGCGCCCGGGCCAGTGCGGCCGCGTCCCGTCCTGTCCCGAACACCCGGGCGCCGTGCTCGGCCAGCAGCGAGCTGACGGCGGCGCCAATGCCGCTCGACGCGCCCGTGACGAGCACCCGGAGCTTGTCCAGCGGCCGGGAAGGGGGCAACTGATCAGCGCGCGTTTACGAGAGCGCGCAGAGACTGGCGCAAACTGCCGGTGGTGGCAAGAACTGCGCTGGGCTCGAAGCCGCAGTGGGCCATGCAATTGTGGCAGCGAGGGTCGTGGCCACGGCCGTACTTCGACCAGTCGGTGGTCTCGATGAGCTCCTTGTAGGTCTCGGTGTAACCGTCGGCCAGCAGGTAGCACGGCCGCTGCCAGCCGAAAACCGAGTAGGACGGCACGCCCCAGGGCGTGCACTCGAACTCGACCTTTCCTTCCAGGAAGTCAAGGAAAAGCGGGCTGTGGTTGAGCCGCCAGTTTTTGCGCTTGCCCGCGAACGCCTCCCTGAACAGTTTCGTCGACTGGTTGACGCCGAGGAAGTGCACCTGGTCCGGTGCTTTCTCGTACGCGTACCCCGGAGAGATCATCATGGTGTCCACTTCGAGCTCGTCGTTGAGGAAGTCGAGCACGTCCTGGACCGTCCGGGGCGAGTCGGTGTCAAAAAACGTCGTATTGGTGGCGACCCGGAAGCCCTTGTCCTTAGCCGCCCGTATGGCGGCAACGGCTTTATCGAAAACACCTTCCCGGCTGACCGACTGGTCATGGCGCTCTTTCAGGCCGTCGATGTGGACCACCCACGAAAAGGCAGGATGGGGCTTGAAGCGGTCGAGCTTGCGCTCCAACAACAACGCGTTGGTGCACAGGTACACGAAACGCTTGCGCTCCAGGAGAGCCTCGGTCATTTTCTCGATCTGAGGGTGCAGCAGAGGTTCACCGCCGGCGATCGACACCATGGGGGCCCCGCACTCCTCGATGGCGGCGACGGCTTGTTCGACCGAGAGGCGCTGGCGTAGTACCTCGGTCGGGTACTGGATCTTGCCGCAACCGTTGCACTCCAGGTTGCAGGCAAAAAGTGGCTCGAGCTCGACGATAAGGGGGAACTTTTCCCGGCCGGCCAGTTTCTGGCGGGCGATGTAGCTGCCCACTTTGACGCTTTGGCGCAAAGGCACACCCATTTATCGGACCTCCGGTGGAAGGGGGAAGGACACGTTCTCGTGGCCGGTCGAGCGCTCCTCGATCGATATCGGGCCCAGCCCGGCCAGGCCATCGACGACTTCTTGGACGAGCTCGGGAGGCGCGGACGCGCCCGCCGTCACACCCACCCGTAGTGCTCCGGCGAGCCAGGAAAGACGCAGGTCCTTCTGGCTGTCGACCAGGTGCGCGCGGGCCCCGCGGCCCCGGGCGACCTCGACCAGGCGGTTGGAGTTGGACGAGTTGGCCGAGCCGACCACGAGCACCACGTCGCAGTCGGGGGCCATTTCCCGGACGGCCTCCTGGCGGTTCTGGCTGGCGTAACAGATGTCCGACGCGGCCGGCCGGGCCAGGTCGATGAAGCGTCGCTCGAGCGCGCTTATGACCGTTGTCACCTCGTCGGTGGCGAGGGTCGTCTGGGTCACGAAAGCCGTGGGCCTGGTCTCATCGAACTCGAGGTGGGCAACGTCGTCGGGCGTGCTGACCAACCTGGTGCCGGGCACGGTGCCGAGGGTCCCCTCCACCTCATCGTGCCCAGCATGGCCGACGAGGACGAGTTGGCGGCCGGCGGCGGCGAAACGGCGAGCCTCGTTGTGAACTTTGCTCACCAAGGGGCAGGTGGCATCGATGGTGGACATTTGCCGCCGTCGCGCCTCATCGTTGACGCTCGTCCCCACCCCGTGGGCGGAGAACACGACACGGGCCCCGTCCGGCACTTCCGCCAGTTCCTCTACGAAGACGGCGCCGGCCGATTCGAGGCGAGAGACGACGTGGGCATTGTGGACTATCTGGCGGCGCACGTACACCGGTGGCCCATAACGCTGCAGTGCCCGTTCGACCGTCTCGATGGCGCGCTCCACGCCGGCGCAAAAAGACCGGGGCTCGGCCAGCAGTACCTGCCTCGGTCCCACCGCCGCCGCCCAGTCGGCCAGCGCCCGCCGGGCGCGGCGCAGGCTGTGCAGCCCCTTGAGGGCGCCCCAGGCTCCCGCAGGCGATAAAAGCTCAGCGCCGGGCGAGTCCGAGATAGCCCTCAGCACCGCCAGGGGCGCCTTCCAGTCGGCTCTGGCCAGCGCCGTCGACTCCATGTCGACGGCGTCGGCGCCCAGGGCCGACAACGTGGCCCGTTCGCTCCCGGTGACGATGTGGTCGGTGCTCACCACCGTCCCGGAGCGGGCGCGCAGACCTGCCCGCACCAGCTCGGCGACGAGCAGCGCAGGCGAGGCCAGCCGGGCCACCTCGTTGCCCTGTGCGTCGAGGAGCCGCTCGGCCACCACCACGTCCCCGGGCACGAGGCCCGGTGCCAGCGCACCACCGAGGCCGGCCACCACCACGGCGGCGGGCGGGGTGGAGGCGGCGCTCAGACGGCGCGCCGACGCGCCCGCCTTGGCCAGGCCCATACCCGCCCGCTGGACGGCGAACGCCGCGGGGCCGAAGTTGCCGCCCGGGCCCAGGGCCATGGCTTCCAGCCGCAGCGGTGCCAGGACCAGCAGGCGGGGGGCGCCGGCCGTTCTCACCCGGCTAGGGCTTCCCGCCCTTAGGGCGGGGACCGGTACCGAACGAGTAGCGCCCCAGCGCGGTGAGCGGGAAGACGTGGCGGTAAAGGTGGTAGTTCAAGGAGAAATCCCACGGGAACCCGGTACCCGTGAACCAGGGCTCGTCCCAGGTCCCGTCCGCCGTCTGGTTGCGCACGAGCCAGTCGACGCCGCTTTTAGTGGCCGTGTGGTCGCCCTCGCCGGCCGCCAGGAGACCTATCAGGGCCCAGGCGGTCTGCGAAGCGGTGGAGGCCCCCCGGCCGTGCCAGCCCGGCTCGACATAGGAGCGCAGGTCCTCGCCCCAGCCACCGTCTGCGTTCTGGTGCTCGATGAGCCACCGGGCCCCGTCTGCCACCCGGGGGTCCTTGGCCGGTACCCCGGCGGCGATGAGAGCAGGCAGGACTGCTCCCGTACCGTAGATGTAGTTGACACCCCAGCGTCCCCAGTACGAGCCATCGGGTTCCTGGTGGCCCGAAAGCCAGTCCAGGCCCCGCTGCATGGCTTCCTGCCACGCCGCCGGACGAGCCTCGCCGGCCAGCATCTCGACCACATGAGCGGTGACATCGGCGGTAGGAGGGTCGGTGACGACGCCGAAGTCGAAAAAGGGCAACTGGGTGGGCAACTCGGAGGTGTTGTCGGCGTCGAAGGCGGCCCAGCCCCCGTCCTTGCACTGCATGCCGACCAGCCAGTTCACCGCCCGCCCGCAGGCGGCGTCGCCGTCCGGGTCGGCCACGCAGCGGCGCAGGGCGATGACCACTTCGGCGGTGTCGTCGATGTCGGGGTAGTGGACGTTCTGGAACTCGAAGGCCCACCCGCCCGGCGCCAGGCCCGGCCGCTTGACCGACCAGTCGCCGACCACGGTCACCTCTTTCTGCAGGAGCCAGTCCCGGGCCGCCTTAATAGAAGGGTCGTCGGCGGCCGTGCCCGCGTCCAGCAAGGCGGTCACGGCCAGAGCGGTGTCCCACACGGGCGACTGGCACGCCTCGATGCGACGGCCCGACCCGTCGTCGACGGCAAAGGCCTCGAGGCCCCGCAGGGCGGCCGAGATGACCGGGTGGTCAAGGGGGTAGCCCTGCAAGACCAGGGCGATCGTGGAATAGACCATCGGCGGCTGGATCCCGCCCCAGGAACCGTCCGCCTCCTGGCGGGCTACTATCCAGCGTTCGGCCTCCCGGAGCGCGGCCCCCCTGAGCAGGCGCTTCGGCCACCATTGGTCGGGAAGCGACTCGTAGTAGTGGAGGGCTTTGTCAAGAGCCAAAAGGGCCATCCCCAGGGCGCTGAGGCGCCGGCTTCGAGGCGGTTTGCCGGATTTCAGCTCTTCTACTTCAAAGGGGAGGGGGCGGGCCGGGCGATGGGCCGAGATGACCGACAGGGCCACGATCGTCTGGCGCGCCCAGCAGGCGAAGGACCAGATGGAAAGGGGCCAGTCGGCGGGCAAGAAGACCAGCTCGGGCGGCACGGCGGGCAGCTTCTCCCAGTCCCAGCGGCCCACCATGGCCAGCCAGACGTGCGTGAACATCCGGGCTGACTCGACGCCGCCGTGCTGACGGGCCCACGCTGCCGCCCTGGCCATGTGCGGCGCGTCAGGGTCGTCGCCGGCCAGGCGGAGGGCCACGTACGCCTCAATGGTCGCCGAAAGTTCGCCCGGGCCACCGTAAAACGTCGCCCACGGGCCGTCCGGTCGCTGTTGCGAGCGGATGCGGCCGGCGGCGCCGGCGACGATGTTGTCGTCCAGGATCCCGAGGAAGTGCCGCAGGAGGACGTCCTCGGCGTCCATCGTCACGTTGGTCTCCAGCTCGCCCTTCCACCAGCCGTCGTCCTCCTGGCGCCCCTTGAGGTGGGCGCTGGCCAGGGCGATGGCTTCGGCCACGCCCTTTTTGACCACCTCGGGGCCGGTCTCGGTCACGCTGATCTCGGGGGAAGTGCCCTCGTCCTGGCCGGGGGCGCGGGCGAGCAGGGTCATGACTCGCGCTCCACCACGTAGACAGCCAGGTCGGCCAGCGCCCGGCGGGGCACAGCCGACAGGCGGGCACGTTCGAGGGAACCGAGGGCGGCGTCGAGGTGGGCCTTGGCCCTGGTCGCGGTCCAATCCCGCCCACCGCACGCCTCCACCAACCACGTCGCTCGAGCCAGGTCGTCGGCGCTGAGGTACCGCAGTGGCGTAGGCGACCAGTCGGGGGCCGCCACCGTGACCTGGTCGGAGACAGCCACGGCGCCATTGTGGCGTTCGGCGCCGAGCTCACCACCGGCGCGGGCACCGGGCAGGGCAGGACCGGCGAGGACCGCGCCGCTGGCCTCGGGGCTGTCATCGGCCGGGTCGTCATCGAACAGCAGGCTCTCCAGTTCCCTGGCGCCGTCGTTGCCGGCGGCCAAAGCGGCGACAATAGGCATCGACTTCTTGCGCATGCGGATGTCGTTGCCGGCCGGCTTGCCCGTCGTCCCCGGGTCTCCCCAGATCCCGAGGAGGTCGTCGACGGCCTGGAAGGCGACCCCCAGATGGCGACCGAAGTCCCGCAGGGCGTGCACGGTGGCCGAGGGCGCCTCGGCCAGGATGGCGCCGATCGAGGCGGCACAGCCGAGCAGTGCACCTGTCTTGGCGGTCGACATGGCCATGCACTCCTCGACACTGACCGAACGCCGTTTTTCGAAGGCCAGGTCGTCAGCCTGTCCGGCGATCATCTCCGCCGTGGCTTCACCCAGCGCGGCCGCAGCGGCGGCGCCGGCCGGGTTGGAGCTACTGAGCAGGACCTCGGTCGCCAACGTGGCCAATGCGTCCCCGACGAGCAGGGCGACGCACGGGCCCCACAACGCCCAGACGGTGGGCCGGTGGCGGCGTTCGAGGTCACCGTCCATCAGGTCGTCGTGCACCAGCGAGAAGTTGTGAACGAGCTCGATCGCCACCCCGCCCGGGGCCCCGACCTCGGCGCCGGCCCAGGTCGCCTCGGCCGAAAGCATGGCCAGAGCGGGCCGGATGCCCTTGCCCCCACGGGCCGGGGACGGTGTCCCGTCGGCCTCGGTCCAGCCCAAGTGGTAGCTCACCACCTCCGAGATGCTGGGGGCGAGCCGCCCTACGGCGGTGCGCATCAGGGGCTGAGTCAGGTCCCGGGCCCGTTCGAGCACTTCTGTAACTGACGTGGTCGGCGTCACATGACCTCCTGGAGCTGTCCCGGCTGCGGCAGGTGCCCTCCCGCCAACGGGGCGCTTGGCAACTGGTTGTTCGGCAACTGGTGGTTCGGAAAATGGCTGTTCGGCAAATGGGTGTTCGGCCATTGGGTGTTCGGCCATTGGGTGTTCGGCAGGGTGCTCGATGAATGGGCCCTGGGTAAAGATGTGCGCTGGCCGGTGGCCGCCAGCACGGTGCGAGCGGCCGCCAGCCCGCTTCGGACCGCCCCCTCCATGGTCGGGGGCCAGCCTGTCGCTGTCCAGGCTCCGGCCACGGCCAGCCCGGGCAGTAGGGTACGCGCCGGGGCGCGGTGCCCTGAGGTGCGCGGCGAGGCCCTAAAAGTGGCATTGTGCTCCCGCGTGACAAAGGTCCTCAGTACCTTCGCCTCCCGGGCCGCCGGGAAAAGAGCGGCCAGGGCCTCGACCATCTGCCGCCCGAGATCATCGGGGCGGGTGCCTATGTAGTCGTCTGCGGCGGAGATGGACACGGCCAGGTACTGGCCCCGAGCGGCGCCGGAAGAGCCGGTGCGGTCAAAGATCCACTGAGCCGGCGACCCGAGCGCGGCGGCGAGGTGAAGGTCGGTGACGCGGCGGTCGAAGTGGACGTGGACGTTGACTATGGGCGAGCTGGCCAGCTCGGACGGTCTCACGTGCTCGGGCAAGGCGCCCGGGGGTAGTACGTCCTCGGTGCGGTAGTGGGGGAGAGCGACGACTACGCCGTCGGCCGCCAGTTCCCCGCGAGATGTGCAGACGACGAAACGGCTGGCGCCCGTCCCACTGCCGGGGCCGTCGGGCCCCGGCCGGACGGCGGTGACAGCGTCGGCCAGGTGCGCTTCGACACCCGCCTTACCCAGCGCGGCGGCTCCCCTTTCGCCGTGCAGGGCACCGAGAGGCACGCGGCTCCAGCCGATGTCCCCGGCACTGCTCTCGGTGAGCAGTCCCGTCTGGAAGACCTTGGCGGCCATGGCCAACGACGCCTCGTGGGCGGGCAGGTTGACAGTGGGCAGGCAGATAAGGTCCCACAGCGCTGAAATGGCGGCCGGGCTCTGCCCGTGCGCCCGCAGCCACTCCTCGAAGGTCTGCTCGTCGAGAGAGGGTTCGTCGAGGTCGAGCCGGGCGAGGGCCAGGGCGGCGGGGCCGAAGCGTGCCCGGTCCGCCACCGAGATGAGGCGGTAGCGCAGGAGCGACCGGGCGAGGTGCAAGGGAGCGCGCACCCGGTCGCGAGTCAGGCGGGCTTGGTCGGCGCCGGCCCCCGGCCCGCCCGGACCTGAGCTGGCGCCCGGACCTGAGCTGGCGCCCGGACCTGAGCTGGCGCCCGGACCTGAGCTGGCGCCCGGGCCCGAGGCGTTGTAGCGGGGCGCTCGTGGGCGGAGCACGGTGACGTCGAGGCGCTCCTGGAGCTCCACGTCGCCGGCTGAGCCTATGCGGCCCAAGAAGTCGAGATAGGCGGTGCAGCAGCGCAGGAAAACGTGCTGACCGTTATCAATCTGGAGGCCGTCGTGCATGAAGGACCAGGTGAGCCCGCCCAGCCGGGCGCGCTTCTCCAGCAGCGTCACCCTGGCCCCGGCGTCCGCGCACGCCAAGGCGGCGGAGATCCCCGCCAGCCCACCGCCGACGACGACGATGTGAGGCCGCCCCCTGCCGTCGGCGCCGGGCTGCACCGCCGGCTCGGCTGGTCCCGGACCGCTCACCATGCCGTACCCGTCGCCAGTGCCCGAGCCGCCACGCTCAGCTTTTCGGCCGACGAGAGGGCCACCCGGCCGTGTAGCACACTTTCGGGGTCGAGCCGGATCTTGTCCAGTAGCCGGCGGTAGATCCCCGTCATGGCTGCCGTACAAGCCCGGCTGCGCTTGTCGAGCAAAGGCAGCAAGGCCATCCCCCGCTCGTACCACTCGGCCGCCCGGCCCGTTTCGAAGCAAATGAGAGCCAAGAGGTCGTCGGGCCGGCCGGTCAGGCCGACGCCCACGTCAAAGCGGACCAGGTCTTCGCTGGGCAGGTAGACCCGGCCCATCAGGTCACGGTCCTCCATCAGGTCACGCAGGATGTTCGTGAGCTGCAACCCTACGCCCAGAGCGTCGGCTAGGGGTTCGGCGGCCGGCCCGTCGCTGCTCCCGTAAATGGCCAGCGACAAGCGGCCGATGGTGCCGGCTACCCGCCGGCAGTACTCGACGAGCTCGGAGAAGCTCTGGTACCTCCGGCCGGCGATGTCCCATTCGCACCCCTCGACCAGCTCCACGAAGGCGCCGATGGGCACGGGGAACTGGCGGGCGGTGTCGGCAAGGGCCGTCAGCACCGGGTCGCCAGGGGGCGCCGCGTCCGCCGGCCGACCTTGGGCAGCCGCCTTGGCGAGCAGCTCGAGCGACGTTCGTACTTCGCGCAGGGCGGAGAGCCTTCTGTCCACCGGCTCATCAGCTGGTGTGCCGTTACCGGCCGGCCCGTCAGCTGGGGTGCCGCCGCCGGCCGGCCCGTCACCGATGTCGTCGATGCGCCGGGCCATGGCGTAAAGGGCGCACATGGCCGAGCGCTGGCGCGGGGGCAGTAGCCGGATCCCGTAGTAGAAGTTACGTGCCCGCGACCGGGTTATCCTTTCGCACTGCTTGTAGGCGAGGGCGACGGCGGCCGCGTTCAAGCGTTCCCTTCCCGAGCTCGGCCTATCGGCACCGGGCGAGCTGGTGTGGTCGAGGCCGTCCCGCCCGTGCGGGCGGGGGGCCAGTAGGAATCGCGGACCAGACGACCCAGGTGAGCCGCGAAGCGCGGCATGCCGGGCCGGGACGGCTCGGCATAGATGTCGAAGTCCACAGCAGCCAGGCCGTCCAGGGCCGCGTGGCCGCCGGCCGTGAAACCGGCGATCGCCATGCGGAGGCGCCCTCTTAGGCTGGCCACCAGCGGGCTGCCGTCGTCCAGCATCCGCCTGGCCCGGGCTGCTTCGAAAGCCAGCAGGGCGCGGCACGCCGAAGAAGCGCCGCCCATGGCGCCCCGCCGCCGACGGTCCACGTACCCGGTAGGCGGCGGGACCAGCTCTTCGACGCTCACCCCAAAACGTCTCATGTCCTCCAACGGCAGGTAAACGCGCCCCACGATGGCGTCCTCGCACCATCCGCCCCACGGGGTTGGCCGAGAGCCGGCAATAGCCGACCAGGTCCTCGAAGCTTTCGTAGCGGGACACCATCTGGTCCTGCCGGTTGGCCTGGACGAGGTCGAAGAGGGGCTCAGTGGGCAGGTCGAGCCGGCCCACCGTCTCGGCCATCCGGCCGACTAGAGGGTGGACTTCGTCACCGGGCGAGGGGTCGTCCGGGGCCGGCCCGGGACCAAGGGCCAGCCGGAGCTGGCGTTCCACTTCGTCGAGGGCTGCCACCCGGTCACCGGCGTAGTCGTCCCCTATCTGGTCCACGAGGCGCGCCCACCCGTAGAGGGCCATGAGGTCGGAACGCAACGAAGCCGGCAACAGCCGGGACGCGACAGGAAAGTTCTCGCTCCCGGCGCGGCCCAGGACTAGGTACTCAGGCGGTAACTCGGATATGGCGCGAGCGGCTGGGGACGGTGCACGCATCGCCGCTGCCGTCATGTCAAATCCCCTCTGCGTATAGGGCGGGGACAACCCGCCGTGAGTTGTGGTGCAAACTCACTGACCCGCCGGTCATCTTAGACACCGTGGGCAATGACGGCGCAACGGTACACGTACGTAGGGAAACTTGAAGTTACTTCTAGGCACTTGCGTCCGATAGCCGGGGCTGGCCTCAAGCAGACGACGAGCGCAGCGCCCAGTCGGGCCCGACGGCCCATTGGAGCACGGTGGCGAAGGCGGTCTCGATGACCTCGAGGCCGGCCGGGACGGGGTCGTCGGACAGCGGGCGCCCGGCGGCCTCGGCCAGCGTACGCAGGACCCGAGCGGCGAGGATCTGGCTGGGAAAGTCACCTCGCGCCGCCCGGGCGCCCAGCTCGAGCAGGATCGGCATGGCCCGGGTGATGAGCTGGCCGAAGACCACTGCGGTCTTGCCCGGGTCGTGGGCCAGGCCCTCGGCCCCACCCAGCTCGGCTACAGCTCGGGCAAAGCGTTCGGCCGTGTCCTGGCACAGGCTCTCCACGACGGCGGTGAAGAGGGCTTCTTTGGAGGAGAAGTGCCGGTAGACGCTTCCCTTGGCCACCCCAGCGGCGGCAGCGATCTCACTGACCGTGACCGAGGCATAGCCTTTCGGTTCGGAGAAGAGCCGGAAAGCGGCGTCGATCAGGCGTTTCTGGGGTTCTTCGCCGGGGTCCGGCCCGGCCGGGGGCAGGGGGTGCCGGCCCTCCATCAGGTCGGGCAGGACCGCTTTGATCTGGTCCAGCCCCATGGCCCGTTCCTCGCGCAGCTCACGGATCAGCTGCAGCGCCTGCAGGTGGGCCTCGGAGTACACGAAGCGGCCGGGCCGGGTAAGTTCGGGTTCGGGCAACAGGCCCAGGCGGCGGTAGTGGTGCACCGTGCTGGGGGGCACGCCCGAAAGGGCGACGAGGCGGCTGAGAGCGATGGGGCCGCATTCGGCGTCACCCGGTGCGTCTCGTTCGGCGCCAGCCCGCCCTCTTGCCGGTGACTGGCTGCTCGGCGGCTGGGCTCCCGGTGAGTGGGCTCCCGGTGAGTGGGCGACTTTCCTCCCGGCCCGGTCCGGGGGGCCTTGGCCGGCTGGTTTGGTTGCAGAAGGCATCGGCACCGTCCCCTGCGCTTTGGGCTGCAACAGATTCAAGCACCGCCAGGCCGAACACGGCCATCGCCTGGCCCGGCCCGGCCCGGCGACGAGCCGGGCCGGCCACCGCCTAAAGCACCTTGTGCAGTACCCACCTCTTGAGCTTGCTGTAGGGCGGGTACATCAGGGGCACCTCGCCGTGCTCGGGCCGGCGGAGGACCGACTTTGTGTGGCTGAAGGTGTCGAAGCCGGCCTTGCCGTGGTAGGCGCCCATGCCACTGGCGCCCACGCCGCCGAAGGGCAAGCCCGGGACCGCCAGCTGGACAGCGTTGTGGTTGGTGCACACCGAGCCCGATGAGGTGCTGGTTATGACCCTCTCCACCAGGTCGTGGTCGCCCGAATAGAGATAGAGGGCGAGAGGCTTGTCCCGCCGGTTGAGCTCGGCTATCGCCTCGGCTATGTCGTCGTAGGCGACGACGGGGAGGATCGGGCCGAAGATCTCCTCCTGCATCAGCGGGTCGTCCCAGCCCACGTCGGCCAGCACCGTGGGCGCGAAGTAACGGGAGGGGCCGTCCCAGGTCCCGCCCGCCACCACTCTGCCCCGAGTGGCGCCCAGCAGTCGCACCAGCCTGTTCATGTGGGCGTCGTTCACCACCCGGGCCAGGTCGGGGCTGGCTGCAGGCGAGTCGCCGTAAAAACTGGACAGGCGGCGCGCCACCGCGTCCAGGAGCGACCCCTGTGCCCGCCCGTCCACGAGGGCGTAGTCGGGGGCCACACACGTCTGCCCGGCGTTGACGAACTTCCCCCACACCAGGCGCCGCGCCACGATGTCGAGGTCGCTGGAGCCGTCGACGATGGCCGGGTTCTTGCCTCCCAGCTCCAGTGTGACCGGTGTCAGGTGCTGGGCCGCGGCCGCCATCACCAGGCGTCCAACTCGGCCGCTGCCGGTAAAGAACACGTGGTCCCAACGCTGCTCGAGAAGGCCTCGGACGACGTCCGGGCCGCCCTCGGCCACGGCCACGGCGCCATCGTCGAGGTAGGAGGGGAGCAGCTTGGCGAGGGCGGCCGACGTGGCCGGTGCCAGTTCGGAGGGTTTCACGGCCGCAGTGTTGCCGGCAGCCAAGGCAAAGGCCA